>JBDTAT010000450.1:0-4824 GCA_039924505.1 Bryobacteraceae bacterium | reverse complement strand
GGTATGAATCTGGAGTGGGTTTCCGATGGGCAGGGGCTTTGGGATGAGAATACCGGCACATTCAGGCCCGACGCGTTGGCGTTGGCCCAAAATCTGGGAAGTACGCTGTGGCGATTTCCGGGCGGCTTGTTTGCCGATTACTATCACTGGAAAGATGGCATCGGCCCGCCGGACCAACGGCCGGCCGACACTCCGGGACCTACCAACTACGTCTCCAGCAATGCCTTCGGCACGGACGAAGCGATACAGTTGGCTCAATCGACGGGCGGCGGTTTAATTATAACCGTCAATCCACTGACGGGAACTCCCCAGGAGGCTGCCGACTGGGTCGCATACGTGAACAACGGCCAGCGGCGCGTCGACCACTGGGAGATCGGCAACGAGATGTACCTGGAGTTTCCGGCGGACAGTTCGAGCCCATACGTTCCTGGGGCGCCCACGATTGAAGTCACTCCAGCCGATTACGCGCAGCGGCTCATCGCGTTCGCCCACGCGATGAAGGCCGTCGACCCCACCATCAAGATCGGCGCCGACATCGAATACAACGTCGCCGTTTCGGCATTCCGCTTGTACCCCGATTGGGCGGGGCAGATTTTAAAGCTGGCCGGCAGCTCTATCGATTTCCTATCCGTCCACAATGGTTTGTTGCCCGGCTTGACGACAGATGCCGGGTGGGATGTCCGGACCGTTTACTCCGCGATGCTGGCGGCGCCGCTTCTGTTGCGGGACGCCTTGAATACGCTTTCCACCAAAATCGACACGCTCGCCGGGCCGAACGCCCCGAACATACGCATCGGTGTCACCGAGTGGGGACCGCTATTTCAGACGGACCCACAAAGCCGTTTTCTGGACCATGTGAAAACATTAGGATCGGCGCTGTTTTCGGCCGATGTGCTTAAGACGCTCATCGAGAACCCCAGGACCGATATCGGCTGCGCGTTCAAATTCATCGATGGCGCCACGCAAGGCTGGGTGGGGCCGCTCAACGGCACATTCATCGAGAAGGCGCCCTACTTCGCGCTGCAGATGTTCACCCAGCACTTTGGACCGAATCTGGTTACAACCTTGGTACAGTCGCCAACCTACGATACGCGATCCATTGGGTGGGCGGAAGCAGTTCAGGGTGTTCCGTACCTCGATGTCATCTCCAGCGTGGACGCCGCCAGGAGCACACTCTATATCATTGCGATTAACAAGAATTTCGATCGTGCCATCGACGCCTCAGTGGTTGTGGGAGGGTTCTCCGCCAGCGGCGTGGGGACCGCCTGGACCCTGAACGGAACGGCGGTCGATGCAAATACCGGCACACAGGTATTAGGCATGATCGCGCCGCAGGCGGTTGCCGATCCGGACGGTCAGTTCTACAACGGAGGCCCTGGACAGGTGGAGGTAACTTCGGCGAGCGTGAACTTCTCGGGCGATTCCCTGCAGTATGAGTTCCCGGCGCATTCGGTCACGGCAATCGTAGTGCAGGGCCAACCGGTACAGGAAGACTCGTCGAGCAATTCATCGCAGTAAGCAGCCGCGAGGCGATCATTCTCCCTATTTGTGAAATTGAACGTAAATAGTCCGCAGATACCGATGTTTCGCCGCGGCAAGCCGGGCTTTCCGGCCTGCCGGCCGTTTGGGTTGGACACGACAACTTCGTAATAGTAATAAAGTTCACCTTGATTTCCATGGGTTCTCGATGGACAATGATCGTTGATTCGATGAAGGAGGATCGCTTCGGTGAAGATCGCGCTCTACTATCCCTGGGTATATCTACCCGGCGGCCCAGAGAGGACTATCAGCGCGGTCCTTGCCCAAAGCCGGCACCAATGGGACGTCTTCACCAATCACTATGAGCCGGAGGCTACGTTCCCGGCGCTGCGGAACGCCAATATTACGGAATTAAACCGTGTTCCGGTAAACCGGTCGTTCTTTCCCGTTGCTCAATCTGCGTGGCGCATTGCGCGGCAAAAGTTGCCATTGGAGGGTTACGATGCGTTGGTGGTTTTCTGCGAAGGCCTCGGCGATTTTCTGATGTTCCGCAACACGTCGATTCCGGTAATCTGTTTGTGCTTCACGCCCTTGCGCGCCGCCTTCGATGTCCCTTACCAGGAGCGGTACTTATCCGCCAATCCGGGCCGTTTCTGGCGGGGACCGGCATTGGCGATTAGCTCGGCGATCTATAGAGCCATCGACCGGCGCCTTTGGAAAAAATATCGAGCGGTGTTCGCCATCAGCGCGGAGGTTCGCCGGCGGATTGCCGCCGGCCGCCTATACCCGGAGGAAAAAGTCGGTCTGCTTTACCCCGGCGTCGACATCGGACACCTGGCGCCAACCGGCGAGTCCTCCAAGGACTTCCTCATTCCGGGGCGCATCATGTGGACCAAGAATTTGGAGCTTGCGATCGACGCCTTCCTATTGCTGGTTCAGCGCCGCCCCGACCTCGCGGAATTCAGTTTGACCATCGCCGGGCACGTCGACAAGAAAAGCGGGCCTTATTACGAAAAGCTTCAGGCTCGCGCCGCCGGTTGCCCCCAAATCCGGTTCCGGACATCCTTGACCGACGCAATGCTGTTCGGTCTTTGCAACTCTGCCTTCGCCGTCGTGTACCCGCCTTTTAACGAAGATTGGGGATTGATTCCACTCGAAGCGATGGCGTTTGAGAAGCCCGTCGTCGCCGTCAATCGTGGTGGCCCCAGTGAAACAGTGATACATGGCGAAACGGGTTTACTGGTGGATCCGGAGCCGGAGAAATTTGCCGCCGCCATGGAGATGCTGGCGGATAATCCCGGCTTGGTGCGGCGGATGGGAAAGCGGGCGCGCCTGCGGGCGATGGAGTTTGACTGGTCGCGGTTTTGCGCGCGGCTGGACGATGCAATGGAGGAATTGTTGACGCCGCCGCGCCTGGAATCGGGCGCACCCGCTGGTGAAGCCGATTTCAAACCGTCCCTGGAGAACCGATGAGACCTTCCCAACGAGTCAAAAGAGTTATCGACGTTATGGCCGCCAGCCTGATCCTGATTGTGAGCGCGCCGGTGCTTGGTTTGGTTGCGATACTGATTCTGATTTTGGAAGGGCGGCCGATTTTCTATGTCTCCCAGCGCTGTATTACGCCGGACCGCACCATTCCGGTGCTTAAATTCCGCACCATGGTGCGCGATGCCAACTCTCCTAAATACCGGCTGCGGGAACGATTCATGCGCTCGGGTTATCTGGATATTCCCCGCACGTGCGAGGTTTATACTGGTATCGGTCGGATTCTGGAGCGGCTGCAAATCGTCGAGTTGCCGCAAATGTTGAACGTGTTGCTCCATGGCATGAGCCTGATCGGCAACCGGCCTCTGCCGATCGAGAACGTGCGCTTGCTGCAACAAAATCCCAAGTGGCGCGAGCGCTTCGCAAGCCCGGCGGGCATTACCGGGATCGCGCAGGTAGTCGGCAAGTTGTGGATTTCGCCGGAGCACCGCATGGAACTGGAGGGGGCCTACGCCAGGACATACCAGAACGGCAATCTGTTGAAATGCGATTTGCTGATTCTGTTTTATACGGTCCGGTTTATCATCACCTCAAAAGGCCTGCCGCCTTTGAAGGCCTATGCGTTGCTCGGAGTCTCCGCGCCTTCTCTTGAACCGAAATCGGAAGCTGCAGTTTCCTCGCGATGAACGTGCTGGTTCTCGGATCGACTTCGGTCATCGGAATGCATCTTGCGGCGGCGTTTGCTTCCGGGAACAATCTGCTCCTAACCGGCCGGAATCCAGTTCGTCTTAGCGATGCGGCCGGGCACTGCCGTGAGGCGGGCGCCTGCAGCGTGGTGGAATTCCCCTGCGATCTTGGCGCAGATTGTTCGGAGTTGCTCGTCACCACGGCCGGCTGGAACCCGGACGTAATTATCAACGCTGCCTCGGCCACTTCCCAACTGCGGGATGACGCCATCGCCTTCGATGACTTCTCCTCGGTCGTGCGCGTGGATTTGCTGGCGCCGCTGGACCTGCTTCATTCTCTGGTGGCTCGCCGGAACGGCCAGCCCCTTCGCGTGGTGTTTGTTTCCTCCGCGCTCGCAGCCGTCCGCAGCCCCCGGCGTGCGATCTACGGGAGCCTGAAACGAGTGCATGAGCAGGCGCTGGTCTCGTTGTCCAAGAAAAGGCCCGAAGTTCAGGTCTTAATCGCCCGGTTATCGAAAGTGATCTCTCCCCGCCAATCCTCGCGCGAGGCGCTCCGTTTCGCGGCGACCGTGCGCGATTCCTTCGACCGAGGGCGGACCTATATGTCATTCGGCTGGAGCGGCCGCCTCGTGACGGGACTATTTTTTGTCCAGCCGCTGGCATTTTATCTCGTCGTTGACCTCGCCCGCGCCGCACGCCGCTGGGGCCGGAAGATGGGGCGGGACCGGTAGCGAGCGGCGATGGAACCGGTCCATCGGCCCGGCAGCGGCGGCGTTGCTCCATCGGCATAGCGGGCTCCTTCCACGGAAGTACTGGAAGATACAGTACTATGAATTTCCTGGCGGTGGCGCTGAATCTCAACCTTCAAGCGCATATTTTCCGAGATATTACTAGCCAAAAATCTAAAATAGTGTAGTATAATCTCTTTGCTGTTCGAGTCTATGTTGTTGGCAGGCAGGCAAAGCCAAAGGGAGATCAATGATGATGCGGAAAGCTGCGTTGTGGATGTTGGCGATTGGAAGTGCTGCGCTTATGCAGACCCCTATGCTTGCGGATCCCATCGTTTCCGGTGCGATCACCGGAACCGCGGTCTACGATATCAATTCCGCGACATTTCTGGCGCTGGATGTGCGGGGATCGGCCATCGTACAGGATACGGCGGGGCAATTGCAGA
>JBDTAT010000449.1:0-7076 GCA_039924505.1 Bryobacteraceae bacterium | reverse complement strand
CGGCCTTCGCCCTGGCGGGCCGCAAGGTAGCGTCTCCGTAGATGGCCAGCGAGCCCAGCGTGACAACCAGCATCACGCCATAGAGTGTCGCGCGGGCAAGAGCCGCCCAACGCTTCGAAACTACGTTGGCCCATACGAGAGCCACAAACGGGGCGAGCACCCAGATGGCGAAAAGTATCAACAGGATTCGGGAATCCTGACGACGGCCTGCACGGAGCATCAAAACGAACGAGCCCACCGCCCCCGTCAGCACTGCGATCAGGGCCGCTGCCCGCAGCCATCCAAGGAATCCACCTTCGGGCCTCCCCTGGTCCGCTGGAAAGGCCATCTCATCGCGTTCATTGACGCTCATTTCAGGACCTCGATCTCGGGGTAAAGCGCAAAGGGTGCGCAGCACTCCGTTTTGCGCGAATTCAGAAGAAGCGGCGGGGAAATCTTGAGCCGCGAAACGCTTGCCGCTTTCAGGTACGCGTCGAAAAAGTTATGCACGCAGTACGCCGTCACGGCAAGCTGGCGCCGTCCGTCGATACCGAGAATCCCGAACGCACGGAGCGTCCGCATCGCGATATGGCTCTTCAACAGCGCTCCGTCGTCGCTAAACAGAAAATGGTTCGCGCCACGGATCGTGATTTGCAACCTGCGGTCACTCGGCAATCGATCGTAAATGGAGCGGATGTTCGCCTCGACCTGACGGCTCTCCGCATCGGACTCGTGTTCGCCCATCAGAAACATGAAAGGCTGAGTGACGCCTTCGCGGATGACGTTGCCAAGCGGAGCGCCGTCCAGGTCGATACCCGCCTTGCAGCGGGAGTCGTCATGGCAGAACTGCAGGGCTGTGGCGCCACCGAGCGAGTGGCCGAACACTCCCACCCGCTGCATATCGAGCCGTCCCAGAAACCTGCCCGTCGGGTCCGACGTGTCCAGCCGCTCGAGCTGATCGAGCGCAAAGCGCATGTCCGCGCTCCATGCCTGGACCAGCTTGGTGGCGAGCTGCTCCTGCTCAGCCCCGCTCACCAGGTCCGCATTGTTCTGAGGCGCCCTCGCAATCGCCCTTCCGTCCGGGAACACCACCACGGAACTTCGATACGGTGCGTCGAAACCCGCCACCACATAGCCGTGGCTCGCAAGGTCTTCGGCCAGGCTCGTATAGCCCGTCACCAAGCCCGAAAGTCCCGCTCGCATCAGCACCACCGGATACGAACGTTGCTCGGGCGATACCTCGGCGCCGCGAATACTATGTGTGCGGACCCGCGCCAGATTCCGCGTCAGGAACTCCGTCAGCAGCACGCCCATCTGGCGTTCAACGGCCCTCCGCCAGGGAGCCGGTAAGTAGTCGTCGAACGACTGCGACGGTTGCCGGGGCGCTGCCGGATACCAGATCCAGGCGAGAAGCTCACGCTTCACGCGCGGCGGCGGCGCCATAAGTTCTGCCTGCCCGGCGTCGCTCCAAACGTAAGTCGTGCGGCCCACCGCGAACGGGCCAGTCGGCGAGGGCAGCGTCGTCTCCCGGTTGTGGTCCACCCAGAGCGTCGCCAATGACGCCCCGGCGGCGAGAACGCCCAACGCCGTCAATACTGCGAAGCCTTTGAATATCCGGCGCCCTGGCCGCGTTTCAAACATCGGAACCTCCGCGGCCCCCGATTCAAATGGGCCACACTGGAAAGTACTTTATATCGTAAAGTGCTTTTGGCCTCTTGTCAAGCGGCCAAGGAACTCCGCCCGCAAGCCTTTTGGCTCCGCTATCCTGTTATCGGAGATCCCGCGAGGCCGGATATGCGAATTCACTCCATCACTCTCCTCTTTCTCCTTGTCCTGCCGCTGCGCTCTGCGCGCGCGCAAGGCACTGTACCCGTGTTCCAGCACACGGTCGGCCGGACATCCTACACTCTCCTCGGCCGCGATCCGGCCCAGGGAGGCGCCACCGCCATCCCCACCGTGCTCGTCGCCATCCGGCTCGCCTTTGACGCGGGAAAAATTGCCGGCCATGCCTTCTATATGGACGCAGCGCCGGACGTGCCGCGCGTCCTTCGCTCGCCGGTCTTCTCCAGGTTCGCCTTCCCTTCCGGCGGCAGAACGCAGTACGCCGACGCTATGCTGCGCGCCACGTTTCCCACCGCTCACGGCTGGCACACGCTGCTCGGCCAGCCGGAGGTGAAGCCGGTAAAGATCGCCGTCCCCGTCGGCTACGGCTACGTCCTCACCTCGAAGAAGACCGGCCGCTCCTTCGCCATCGTCGATGTCGAGTTTCTGCAGAAGCAACTCTTCCAGCAACTTCCCCGGCAGGCCGGCAAGCTCGTCATCGCCGTCACGCATAACACCGCCTACTATGCTCTCGGCGACGCAACGGTCTGCTGCTCCTGGGGAACGCACGGCATCGATGCCGCCACCGGAAACTCTTTCGTGCTCGGCTCCTATCTCCATGCCGCACCCACCGTCGTCGAAGATGACGACGTGGAGCCCCTCACCCAGCAGCTCGGCGAGTTCGTCAACGATCCTCAGCACGATCCCATGGTCCACGGCCGCAACGTCAAAGTGCCGGGAAACAACTTCCCGGGCTGGCTTCGTCCGGTTTCGACGCGTCCGGCAGACCGCGGCGCCTGCGGTGGCACGGGCGTCGCCTCCACCTACTTCCTTCTCGAACCCACGAATACCAACCCCAAAAACAATATCCCCGCATCGAAGGCCTTTGCCGCCCATGCCGGCGGAGCCATCTATCACCTGCAGAACGTAGCCTTGCTGCCCTGGTACACCGGAGCCTCTGCGCCTCTCGGCGCCGCCTACAGCTTCCCGGACCCGCACGCGCTCACCGGCGCCTCCCAGCCATGCCCCGCGCGCGGTAACCGTCCTGCCGCAGGCGGTAATCCTACCGTCGCAACGGCGCGGGCGACCGGTTCCCCGAACGGCCATCGGCTCATCGGCTACTGGGCTGGCTACGGCGCCGCGGGTTCCGCCTTCCCGCTCCGCGACGTCTCTCCGCAGTGGGACGTCATCATCGTCGCCTTCTCAACACCGGATAAAAATGCGCCGGAAGGGACCATGCAGTTCCACACGCCCAACGGACTCGATACCGCACAGTTCAAAACCGATATTGCCTATTTGAAAAGCCAAGGCAAGCGCGTCATGATTTCTCTCGGTGGCGGCGGCCAGCACTTCACCCTCGCCGATCCAAAGCGCGTTCCCAACTTCGTCTCCTCCGTCACCCGCATTGTCGCCGATTACGGCTTCGACGGCATCGACATCGACTTCGAAAGCCCGTCCCTCTCCATCGATCCCGGCGACACGGATTTCAAGCGCCCCACCACGCCTTCCATCGTGAACCTCATCTCCGCTCTGCGTCAGTTGCGCGGCCATTTCGGCCCCCGCTTCATGATCAGCCTCGTACCCGAAGGCACTCAAATCCCCTCCGGCTATCCCAGCTATGGCGGCCAGTTCGGCTCTTACCTCCCCATCGCGTACGCCGTCCGCGATATCCTCTCTTTCATCGATGTGCAGGACTACAACACGCCGCCGCTCGAAGGTCTCGATGGCGAAATCTATCAGCCCGGCTCCGTCGATTATCACGCCGCCATGACCGAACTCCTGCTCCACGGCTTCAATGTGGGCGGCGATCCGGCGCGCTTCTTTCCACCGATGCCGGCCGGTAAGGTTGCAGTGGGCTTCCTCACCGGAGACACAACGCCCGCCATCGTCGGTCAGGCGATGGACTACATCATAACCGGCAAGGCGCCCGCCGGAACCAGGTACAGGTTGTGCGCGCCCGCCGGCTACCCCGGCATGATCGGCGCCATGTTCTGGACCATCGACGCCGACCGCCGCGCCAACTACAACTTCTCCAACACCGTCGGCCCCCAACTCCACAGCTACCGGTAAATGCGCGCCGGCCGCGAAACGATCGCTCTCCATTTTGCGCGAGTCCCTGGTCGGGAATCCAGGCGAACGTGAACGCGATTCCAGGATCTACAGATGATCGAAAAACTGCTGGCAATGCCGCTCCACCGCATGGCCGGGTCATTAAAGGCGCAGGAACAAGACCCGGCCGCTCACGAGCTGAGTTTAATGTTGGATCAACGGTGGGATTGGCGAGAAAATCAGGCACTCGGCGGCAGGCTGACGAACGCCAAGCTCTACTCGGCCAAATGGCGTCCAAAACGCTAACGGCATTATGCGCGGTTGCGCAGTTTTCCGGACCGCGCCCTATCGCGTTAGCCCAATCCGAGCGCCCTGATAACTCGCGCGTCTATTGAGCTGGAGTGTAAGAAACCTGCCCCCATCGGAGACTATCCAGATGGAGGCAACATAAGGACTACGGTTGATCGGGACAAACAAGACGTACTGTATGCGGAGGCAAGCTCCGTATACGGCGCCGCCATCCGGCGGCTGGCCCGTGCTTATGACGCCGATCCCGATAAGCAACGAGATCTGCTGCAGGAGATGCACATGGAGTTGTGGGTGAGCCTCAGGTCGTTTGACGGCCGTTGCAGTCTGCAGACTTGGGTCTATCGAATTGCGAACAACGTGGGCGCTTCCCACGTTGTGCGAAGCCGCCGCGTGGCCTCCCGGCTGGTTGACTTGGAAACCCTCGAAGCTGGAATCTCCCTGGTCGATGCCGAAGCGCAAGTCGATCGCCGGTTCTCAGCGGCAATCCTCCTGGATCTGATTCACAGGCTCAAACCTCTGGACCGCCAGGTCATCTTGCTTTATCTCGATGGCGAGGCGGCGGGATCGATAGCGGAGGTGACCGGACTCTCTGCCACCAACGTAGCGACGAAGATTCATCGCATTAAGGGGAGTACTTATTTGAGATACGCCGGCGATTTTCTGGTGTTGACACGGCAGTGGGACGAACGTCTGCGGGGCTGGACGAGAATTCTCTGGAAGGGAAGTTTCAACTGGCGATCAACCGGGAGAAGACCAAGGTAGTGGATCTGAAAGAGGAGCAGGCCCAGGTGAACTTTTTAGGGTACACGTTTCGGACGGAGCAAGATCTATTTGGGCGGCCGAAGCGGTTCCTGAACATGGTTCCCTCGGACAAGGCGATGAAGAAGGAACGCGCCAGCCTGCATGCGCTAACCAACAGCCAGCAGTGTTTCCAGCCGGCGCCGGAACTCATTGGCGGGATCAACCCGCAGTTGGTGGGCTGGAAGAACTACTTCTCCATCGGATACCAAGCCGCTTACTGGGAGATTGACTGGTATGTTCGGGAGCGTTTGATACAGCAGCTCCAGCGGCGCAGTCGGCGCGGCTTTTCGTGCCCCCAAGGATCGAACCATTTTTCAGTGGTTCCAGGAACAGGGACTGGTCGCTCTGAGTGGCTGCCAAGCGACACGGCCTCCTCTGAATGCCTGAGGCGAGAGCTTTTCGGGAGAGCCGGATGCGGGAAACCTGCACGTCCGTCCGGTTCGGAGAGCGGGAGGTAGGACGCTCTCTGTCAGCTGCCTGTCTACTCTACCGGCTCTGTAGCCGATTCGGGATGGCATTGCTAATTCGTGACGGATTGACCCGGTGGGTTTGTGATACCATCGAGCGTGCCAACGAGAATTCTGGGCGTGATCCCCGCCCGGTTTGCCTCCTCCCGTTTTCCTGGAAAATCCCTGGCCCGTATCGCCGGCAAAACCATGCTGCAGCATGTGTATGAGCGGGCGCTCGCGGCGCGCTATTTGACCTCCGTGGCGATTGCCACCGACGACGAGCGGATTGCCGGGGCCGCGCGCGAGTTCGGCGCGCCGGTGCGGATGACGCGCTCCGATCACGCGACGGGAACGGACCGGGTGGCGGAAGTGGCGTTGGCCGATGCGGCCGGTCTGATTGTGAACATCCAGGGAGACGAGCCGTTGATCGATCCAGGCGCGATTGACGCGGCCGTGCTGGGACTGCTGGACGATCCGGGCATTCCGATGGGTACGCTGAAGAAGCGCATCGAAAATCCAGACGAGATTGCGTCGCCGCATGTGGTGAAAGTAGTGACGGACCGGTTCGATAACGCGTTGTATTTTTCGCGGTCGCCGATTCCATTCCGGCGTGAAGATGGCAATCGGGTGGCGCAATTCAAACATATTGGCCTATATGTGTACCGGCGGGATTTTCTGCTGGGCTATTCGGAATTGCCGGTGGGACCGCTGGAGGACGCCGAACGGCTGGAGCAATTGCGGGCGCTCGAAAACGGGCACCAGATTCGCGTGGTGGAAACGGAGTACGATTCTCTGGGAGTGGACACGCCGGAGGATCTGGAGCGGCTGAACACGCTGTACGAGCGGCTTGCGATGGTTAAGGATTGAGAATGCCGAAATATATCTTTGTCACCGGCGGCGTGGTTTCGTCCTTGGGGAAGGGGATTGCCGCGGCCAGCGTTGGCTGTTTGCTCGAGAGCCGCGGGCTGCGGGTCACGCTGCAGAAGTTCGATCCCTACCTGAACGTGGATCCCGGAACGATGAGCCCGCTGCAGCACGGCGAGGTGTTTGTCACCGACGACGGCGCCGAGACGGATCTGGACCTGGGGCACTACGAGCGATTCACGCACGCGCACCTGACGCAGAGCAACAACCTGACTTCGGGGCGGCTGTACGAACAGATTATTTCGCGCGAACGGCGCGGCGATTATCTGGGCAAGACGGTGCAGGTGATTCCGCATGTGACCAATGAGATCAAATCGGCGATGCGGCGCGTGTCGGGCGAAGTGGATGTGGTGATTGTCGAGATCGGCGGCACGGTGGGCGATATCGAGTCGCTGCCGTTTTTGGAAGCGATCCGGCAGATGAGGCACGAGCTGGGGCGCGACAACACAATTTTTCTGCACGTGACTTTGGTGCCGTGGATTGCGGCCGCGCGCGAGGTGAAGACCAAGCCGACGCAGCATAGCGTGAAGGAGCTGCGGGCAATCGGTATTCAGCCGGACATGCTGCTGTGCCGCTCCGAACGGGAGCTGGCGGGCGATGTGAAAGACAAGATCGCGCTGTTTTGCGATGTGGAGCCGGCCGCGGTGATCGACGCGCGCGACGTGGCGAGCGTCTACGAAGTGCCACTGGTATTCGCCGAACAGCGCGTCGATGAGATTGTGCTGCGGCTGTTACATCTGGAAT
>JBDTAT010000448.1:0-2542 GCA_039924505.1 Bryobacteraceae bacterium | reverse complement strand
TGAGCAGTCCGGTCTCCTCGCCGCACATATATCGTCCGCCGCTGACGTGAAGATACATCTCGAAGCTGTAGTCCGAACCGAGAATCTTCTTGCCCAGGTAACCGGCCGAGTATGCTTCGGCCAGCGCCCGGGCCAGTCTCTCCTGCGATAGCTTGTATTCGCCGCGCACAAAGATGTAGCCGATATCGGATTGGTTTGCGTAGCCTGCCAAAATCATTCCCTCAATCAATCCGTGCGGGTTTCCTTCCATCAGCCAGCGATCTTTGAAAGTGCCGGGTTCCATCTCGTCGGCGTTGCCGATGACGTATTTCGGCCGCGGAGCGTCGGCGCCCATCGGAGTGAAGCTCCACTTGGTCCCGGTGGAGAAGCCAGCGCCACCCCGGCCGCGCAAGCCCGAATTCTTAACTTCCTCCTGAACTTTCTGAGGCGTCATGTCGCGAAGGGCTTTGCGAAGTGCCTGGTATCCGTCCGCGCGCTCGTAACCCGCGAGGTCCAGTGCTTGGCCGTCAGCGGGGATGTCCTTCGTGAGTGGCTTTTCCAGAGTCACGTCTACTTGCAGGCCTCCAGAAGACTGTCGATCCTGGCTGGATCGAGGTCTCCATGAAGATTGTTATCGATCGTCATGGCAGGGGCCCGCTCGCAAGCCCCCAGACACACAATGGGCAATAGCGTGAACCGATTATCGGGCGTGGTTTCGCCGAACCGAATTCCCAGCCGCTCGGTCAGATGCGCGCGCAAACGGTCGTAGCCCATGATCCAGCAGCTCACGCTGTCGCAAAGCAGGATCACGTGCCGTCCCACCGGTTTCCGAAAGATCAGGTTGTAGAACGTCGCGACACCGTCGAGGTCGGCGGGCGACATCTGTAACAGTTCGCCAATGTCGCGGATGCTTTCGTCGGAGACCCAGCCGCGGTGCCGCTGCACGATCTTCATGGCATCGATGCACACCGCCTCCTTAGTGGGATAGTGCGCCATTTCGGCCTCAATCTCGTGCCGCTCTTCAGCCGTCAGCATTTCCTTCCTCTCTCATCGATCCACATCCGCCAGCACGTAGTCCATCGCGCCGAGGACAGCGAACACATCGGGGATCATCCGGCCGCGGATGAGCTGCGGCAGCATCTGCATGTGCGCGAACGAAGGCGTCCGGATGCGAGTCCGGTAAGAAGTGGTGCCTCCGTCGCTAACAAGGTAATAACCGTTGTTGCCTTTCGTCGCTTCAATTGCTCCGAGCGCCTCGCCCGGAGGAATCACCGGACCCCAGCTCACTCCGAGAAAATGCGTGATCAGGGTTTCGATGTCATGCATGGTTCGTTCCTTGAGCGGCGGGCATGCCAGCGGCTGAGCCGACTTATACGTCCCCTCCGGCATGTTATCCACGCATTGTTCGATGATGCGCAGGCTCTGGCGCATCTCCTCAACACGCACCACCGCGCGGTCGTAGCAATCCCCATGCCGACCCGTGGGAATGTCGAATTGGAACTGCTCGTAACCGGAATAGGGCTGCTTCTTGCGAAAGTCCCATTCGAAACCGCAGGCGCGCAGATTGGGACCCGTGACACCCCACTCGATGGCCTGCTCCGTCGTGAAGGCCCCGACGCCTTTGGTGCGCGCCTTGAAAATCCCGTTCTGCATCACTTCCTTGTCGTACTCCTTGAGGCGCGGCGGCAGGTATTTCAGAAACTCGCGGATCATCGTGTCCCAGCCTTTTGGCAGGTCGTCCACTACGCCGCCGATGCGGAACCAGTTAGGATGCATGCGCGCGCCGCAAATGGCCTCGATGATGCCAAAAGCGCGCTCGCGGTCGTTGAATGTATAGAAAACCGGCGAAAGCTGGCCCAAGTCCTGGGCAAACGTGCCGTACCAAACCAGGTGGCTGATGATCCGGAACAGCTCTGCCAGCATCACGCGAATCACCTTTGCACGAGGCGGTACAACAATCGCCGCCAGCTTCTCGACGGCCATCAGGTACGCCAGATTGTTCATCACGCCGCCGAGATAATCGATCCGGTCGGTGTAGGGGATGTAGGTGTGCCAAGACTGCCGCTCGCCCATCTTTTCGGCGCCGCGATGATGGAACCCGATCTCCGGCACGGCGTCCACGATCTCCTCGCCATCAAGCTGCAGGACAATGCGCAGCACTCCGTGCGTTCCGGGATGCTGTGGGCCGACGTTCAAAAAAATGAAATCCATTCCGTCGCGGCCGGGCTTCATGCCCCAGTCTTCGGGCCGAAAGCGCATTGCTTCCTGCTCCGCATCCTCCTTCTCGTCGGGCAGGTGGAACGGACCCATTTCAGTGGCCCGCGCCGGGTGGTCTTTCGCGAGCGGATGTCCTTCCCAGGTTTTCGGCATCAAGATGCGCTTCAGATGCGGATGGCCATGGAAACGGATCCCGAACATGTCCCAGACTTCGCGTTCGTACCAGTTCGCCGAGGGCCAGAGGTCGGTAATGGTATCGATGGGAGGCTGATCGCGCTTGAGAGCCACTTTGATGCGGATATACTCGTTTCGGTCGAACGACAAGAGGTGATAAACCAGCGTGAAC
>JBDTAT010000447.1:0-4126 GCA_039924505.1 Bryobacteraceae bacterium | reverse complement strand
GCGGCCGGAAACCGCGCCCTGCGGTCGCGGCTCGGTTCCGAGGCCCCCGCTTGCGGGGAAGGGCATGATTTTTCATCACCTTTGGTGGCCTCGGCTCGGACGGCGCTTTCTGCACCGGGCGCGTCGGGGGCGGGCGTTTCGACTGCGGCTCCTGGCTCGACGTGATTTGCCAGGGCCAACAGGCCGTCAGCCGGGGCGCCGGTTTCGGACGGGGGGGCCGGGAGGGATGCGATCCGATGCGATGAGGTGAATATCGCGCGCCAGCGGGACCGACCGGGACCATACGGGGGATGCGGACCGGCCGGTCCTGCTGCATCCGCGGCGGGTTCGTGCGACGACACCGAAGCGGACATCAACGCCGGTTCTAACTCGGCGGGCGCCTGCGCATCTACGTCGGTGCAGTCCGAACATTCCCTCGTCGAGGGCGGGCACTCCCGGCCGCACTCCGGGCAGATCCAGTGGAACATGAATCCAATTTAAACGAAGGACTACTCCATTCCCTTCGGGCACTCACCCTATGAAACCCTCTACGCTGCCTTAGCTTTCCGAAGCACTGCACCTACGCGCCGCCGATGAGACAGCTATTTCGTGAAAATGAGACGGCCGAAGCGGGCGGGGTTGTGGGGATCGGCCGCGACGAGGCCGGAATCGGACCATTGGCTGAGGCGGCGGTGCGGCTCGGTTCCATCCCAGCGGTTGAGGTTTGCGGTCCACACGGAACCGGCCGCGGGAGGCAGCTTTTTTGCGAGCTCCTCGAAATTGCGCCAGGGAATAGCGACTTCCAGGCTCCAGGCCTGGTCTCGATCGCCGGTTACGTTCAGCGTGCCGCGGAGGTGCGTCGCGAGCTGCACGCCGTCAAAATTGATGCGTTGTAGCAAAATTCGGGGAAATATATTGAGATAGTCGTAGAGCACGGCGCGGGCGTTCATTTCCATTCCGTAATAGAAAGTCTGCGAGGGGTCGGGATTGATGAACAGCTCGACCGCATCATCTTTATATGTGGGGTCGTCGCGACGCTCATATTGGGCAACGATGTCTGAATCCTCACACTCATAGCCGACGTAGAGGTTGTCGTCGTCCCAGAGCAGGCGGGCGGTAGTTTTCTGCTCCGCGCCGGTTTGGGCGGGCCAGGGAAACTGAAATTCGACAGTGGCGGCATTCTTCCAGGCAACGTCGTCCAGCTTTCCATCGACAACGATGTGCGAGGTGGCGCGCTTCACTCGATAAGTGGGGATGGGTGGAAGATTGGGACGCAGATTCTGGGCGCCGGCAGAGAGAGCCGCGAGCAGCAGAATCAGTAATACCAATTGAGTATCCTCACATCGATTCCCGTGCCGGCCAGGGCCGCTTTGAACGCGTCGAGATCGGAACTGCGGTCGTGATAGGAATAGACGATCGCCGGATGAAACGCCTTGACGGCGTCGGCCGCTTCCTGGGGAGTCATGGTGTAGGGGAGATTCATGGGGATGAACGCGACGTCGATGTTCTTGAGGGCGCGCATTTCGGGAATGCCCTCGGTGTCGCCGGCGATGTAGAACCGCTTGCCTCCGTAGGTGAGAACATAACCGTTACCGCGTCCCTTATCGTGATAAAACTTGCCAGGCGCGGGTCCGCGCGTCAGATTATACATGGGAATGGCTTCGATTTTCCATTTATCCCAAGCGGTGGTCTCACCGTTCGCGAGGACCTTGGCCGCGGTGACAGTTTTGGCGACGGCCGCGGGCGCAATTATCGTCGTGCCATCCTGGGTCAGCGAGGCGATGATCTTCGGCGCCATGTGATCGCCGTGAATGTCGGTGATGAGGATGAGATCGGCTTTGGGGAGACCGTCGAAATCGCCCTGCGCGGGATCGATATAGACGACTTTGCCGCCGGCCTGGATCATCATGCCGGCGTGGCGGATGGGAGTGATTTTGACAATACCCGCGCTGGTGGAGAATTCCTGCACGGGACGATCGGCGGCCGCGAGAGCGACGCTGGCGGCGATGAGAAGCACGGCAGATTTCATGTTGAGGCCTCCTGTCTGTCTCTGAAAACTCGCGCACAACGGAGCGCGGCGGCAGCTTGTATCTGGATGCTTTGAAGGTTGCCGCCGCGTCCTGTGCGCTTTATCTATCCTTATTTATACATCGAAGATTTCGATGGCTTGATTGAGCGAAGTCAGCGGATCGCGCACGGGCGAATATTCGTGGGCGATGTAGCCTTGAAAGCCGAGGTCGAGCAAAGCCTGCGCGACGAAGCGATAGTTCAACTCCTGCGTCCCGTCGATTTCATGCCGGCCGGGATTGCCGCCGGTGTGGAAATGATCGAGGTACCGGAAATTCTCGCGAATGGTGCGGACGATGTCGCCCTCCATGATCTGCATATGGTAGATGTCGTAGAGCAACTTGACGCGCGGCGAGTTCACGCGCTTGCAAACTTCAACACCCCACGCGGTGTGGTCGTTCTGATAATCCTTGTGATTCACCTTGCTGTTGAGCAGCTCCATGGCGATGGTGACGCCTTTGTCCTCGGCGTGGGCCTTAACCTTGTTCAGGAAGAGCACGCAATTGTCCATGCCCTCGGAATCGGAGATGCCGCGGCGATTGCCGGAGAACGTGATGAGGCTGGGGGCGCCGGCGTCGTGACATTGATCGATGGTCTGGTGCATGACCTTTTCGATGGCGGCGTGATTTTCGGTGCGGTTGAGCGCGTCGCGGATGGTGCCGCCGCCGTTGGGAACCATGGTGGGGATGAGGCCGTATTTCTTGAGAATGGGGAAGCGTTCGGGGCCGATGAGGTCGAAGCCTTTGCAGCCGAGATGAGCGGCGTGGCGGCACTGATCCTCAAAGCTCATGCCACGGCCGAAGACTCCGCCAGTGACGCACTGCTTGATTCGGCCGTTACGGTAGATGGGTTGATCTTGTGCGGCGGCGGCGGGGGCAACGGCGGACGCGGCGGCGAGAGTGCCGGCGACGGTTGGCAGAAAATCTCTTCGAGTCATTGGTCCATGGTAGCAATGGTGCAGCGGGGGTGGTGACAACCGGTCCCTTACGATCGCGGCTCGGTTACGTTCACGGCTTGGCGAGCGGACAGGTTTGGGCCACGCGCGGTCGTCGTAATTTTTCCGGCTGGCGGACTGTCTTGCGGCAGTCCGCACGCGCGGGGTGTGGAGAATTGCTTGCCGCGAGTGAGACAATGAGGCTCGCGATTCCTTCCGGTTTGCGTTCCCATCCCAAGAAACCGCTTACTTTCCGGAACCGTTCGCTTTCACTGCCGCCCGTGATCGGCTGGCGCTCCCTTTTTCAGACATCGATGCCTGTTCCTCCACCCGGCGGACCCTACTATCCACCGGGCTTTGGAAACACTCTTGGAAAGATTGAGTGGCCACTCGCATTACTTTCCCAGTTCAAATATAGCAGATTAAATTCTAATCCGTTCTAGATTCCCGGTAAATCACTGATAATAAGCCGAAGATAGGTTGTGACTGGGTTTTCAGACGGGGTACACTTTCAGGATTTCGTCCCCATAATGATTGATTACCTTGATGGCAATCCGGCCCGGCGACTTGCCTTTACCTTTCGGTTTCGGAAATGGGCGGCTGACGGTGGAGTAGAGGGCGGACCAGGCGGATTCGTCGATTTCGGCGCGGAGGGCGCGCTTCAGTTTCTCGTAGGGCTCGTCGGCGCCGGTGAAATAGGCGTGGCGAACGAAAAAGCTTTCGCCGTTGTAGTCCGTGTCGATAAACCAGCAGGCGATGTCGTCTGTCGAGCGGCTGCGTATTTCTTCCGGTCCGACAGCGGACGCGAGCCGGTGCGCGAGTGGCTGAAAGGCCTTGAGCCGAAAACCGGAAAGTGATCGGCGAAGACACCAAGGACGTTGAGTTTTCATGGCCGAGATCGGAATGCCGCTGGTCGGGCACCTCGACCGTGAGTTGTGGGAAGTCCGGACCAACTTGCCGCGAGGCCGAATAGCGCGGGTTCTATTCCGTGTAGAGCACGGACGGATAGTGCTGCTTCACGGCCTCCTCAAGAAGACCCGGAAAACTCCGCCACACGACATTGAGATGGCACTGAAACGAAAAAGAGATGGCGCATGAAAAAGAAAAACATCGGATCGTCGTTCGACATCTGGCTTCGCGAGGAGG
>JBDTAT010000446.1:0-7785 GCA_039924505.1 Bryobacteraceae bacterium | reverse complement strand
TGACAACCTCGGACCCCGGTGGCAAGATTAAGACCGGCGCTCCATTACTATAGCGCTAACTGAGGTGTCCCATGAAGACTCGCAATTCCCTCGCCGCGGTTCTGTGGGCGATCTTGTTCTTTGCCGGCTTCGCCGCCGCGCAAACCTCCAGCGGCATGATTAGCGGACGGGTGTTCGATACTTCCGGCAGCGCGGTCACCCACGCCGGTGTGATTCTCATCAACCAGCAAACCAAAGAGATTCGCACGGCATTTACCGCGGCCTCGGGCGATTTTGCTTTTACGAGTGTGCAGCCCGGCGCATACACCGTTTCGGTTCACGCCACGGGTTTTAAGCAATTCGACAAGCAGAATCTTTTGCTGACCGCATCCGAGCGGCTGTCGGCCGGAAACCTGCAATTGCAGTTGGGGTCCGTGAACGAATCGGTTACCGTCGAGGCGCAGCCGACTCCCGTTCAGACCACCAGCGCGGAACGGAGCGGTCTGCTGAACGACAAGCAAATGGAGATGCTGATGACGCGCGGCCGCGACTTCATGAGTCTGCTGCGTGTGTTGCCCGGCGTGGTGGGTGGCGAAGGCGGCAGCTCGCTTGGAACCACCGGCACGCCCACTATCAACGGCGTGCGTAGCGAATACAACACGGCCACCATCGACGGCGTCAATGGTGTGACGCGCGGTTATGGCACGCTCGACACGCCGCTGAATCTCGATGCCATCGCCGAAGTGAAAGTGCTGGAGGGCAATTATCAGGCCGAGTACGGCAAGTCCGCCGGCTCGGTGATCACGGTCGTCACCAAGTCCGGCGGCCAGCAGTTTCACGGCACCGCGTATTACTATGTCCGCAACGAGGACTTCAACGCCAACAATTTTTTCAATAACCGCAGCGGGGTCGCGCGGCCGCAGTACCGGTACAACACCTTCGGCTACAACGTCGGCGGTCCCATCTACTGGCCGGGCAAATTCAACAGCGGCAAATCGAAACTGTTTTTCTTCTATTCGCAGGAGATTCTTCCAAACCGCAGCCCATCGGGCCTGAAAACCTACACCGTTCCTACCGATCTTCAGCGCCAGGGGAACTTCTCCCAGACCGTGGACCTGAACGGCCAGTTGATTCCCATTCACGACCCCGAAAACAACGGCCAGCCATTTCCGGGTAACATCATTCGGGCGAATCGCATCAATCCGCAGACGCAAAAGCTGCTCGGTATTTTCCCCGAGCCCAATTTCCTGAACAACGCCATCAGCAAGGGCAACTACAACTACATCACCTCCTACAGCGAGAAGACGCCGGTCGATCAACAGATTCTGCGCGCCGATTACGACATTTCGAGCAAGTGGCGCACGTTCTTCCGCGGCATGAATATGTCCGTGGACAACAACGGCTACAGCTCGCCCGCCAACGATTTGCCGTGGTACATCCCCGTCGATTACAAGACGCACAATCCTAATATCGCGATCAATGCCGTCTACGTCGCGACGCCGACGCTGGTGAACGAGTTGACGGTTGGAACGGCGCTGTGGACCGAAGACCAGGGCGTCACCCCGGCGAATCTCAATAAGATTGAGCGGACGAATGCCGGTATCGCGTTGGGGCAACTGTACCCGCGGAATAATCCGTTGAATCTGATTCCCGCGATGAGCTTCGGCGGCGTGCCCAACGCTGCCACCACCCGCTTTGACGGCCGGTTCCCGATGCACGACACAGTCGTATCGCTCACTCTGACCGACGGCCTGACGAAGGTCTGGAATAACCACACGTTCAAGTTCGGCGTCGATCTGCAGGGCGATCAATACGACCAGGCGCATCATTCCGGCAGCGCCAGTTTCACCGGCAGCTTCGATTTTGGACGCAACACGCAAAACCCGTTCGACTCCAACTATGCCTACTCGAACGCGCTGCTGGGAAATTTTAATTCCTATTCGGAGGGTACGGCGCGCCTGGACTACCGGCCGCGCACCACAATCGTCGAATGGTATGCGCAGGATAACTGGCGCGTGAACCGGAAACTGACGCTCGATTATGGCGTGCGCTTCACCTGGGGATTGCCGCAGACGTTGAAAGTGGGCGCGAATTTTGTGCCGGCCCTATTCAACCAGGCCAATTCCCCGCTACTGTATTCGCCGGGAAAGAACGCGAAAGGCCAACGCGTCGCCGTCAATCCTGTAACGGGTGAACAGTTCCCGGCGGTCTACATCGGCGCGTTCGTGCCCGGCTCCGGAAATATCGATAACGGAACCATTACCACAACGTCGAACACGCCTGGTTACCCGTCCGGCTCACTGCTGAATGGAAACGGCATTCTGGCGGCGCCGCGGCTGGGCTTCGCCTACGATCCGTTTGGCGACGGCAAGACCGCCATCCGCGGAGGCTTCGGCATCCTTTATAACGCTCGTGCGCGATCCGGACAGGAAGGCGACATGACGTTTAATCCGCCGGAGATTTTCAACGTTTCGCAATACTACGGCAGCGCCGCGACGTTCCAGAACGCGGGCACCGTGCTGTTTCCCTCGTCGGTGAATCACGCCATCGAGACGAACCCGAACATGCTGGCCTCCTACAACCTCAGCCTCGGCGTGCAGCGCAACATCGGATGGGGAACGGTGGTGGATGTCGCGTATGTGGGCACGCTTGGCCGCCATTTGAGCGGCATCCAGAATATCAATGAAGTGCCCTACGGCGCGCATTTCCTTGCGTCGAACATCGATCCGACTACCGGGAAGCCGCTGCCGGACGATTTTTTCCGGCCTTACCCCGGCTATGGCAGTATTCCGTTCCAGCAATTCGATCTCACCTCCAGCTACCACTCGCTGCAAGCGCAGATCAACCGCCGCTTCGCGCACGGGCTTCAATTCGGCGCTGTCTGGACCTGGTCGAAGGCGATGGACTACACCGATTCCTACAACGGGACCATCGCAACCTATGTGAATCCGCGCGTGTGGGATTACGGCAAGGCCGGCTTCGACCGCACCCACATCGTCACCGTCAACTGGCTGTGGAACATCCCGCGCGCCAGCCGGTTGTGGAATATAGATCCAGTGAAGGCCGTGCTCGATAACTGGCAGATCTCGGGCATTGCGTCGTTCATCAGCGGAGCGCCCGCCGGTGTCAGTTTCAGCACCGTCGATGGCACCGACATCACTGGCGGCGGCGACGGCGCGCGCGTCGTCCTTACCGCCAACCCCGTGCTATCGAAGGACCAGCGCGGCTTGGCGCAGTTCTTCGATACCGGAGTGGTGGCGCGTCCGGCGCAAGGCACAATTGGGGATGCGCCGAAGGACGTTTTTCGCGGGCCCGGAACGAACAATTGGGATCTGTCGCTGTTCAAAAAAATTCCGATCCGGGAAAAGGTCACGCTGCAATTTCGCGCGGAAGCTTATAACGCGTTCAACCACACGCAATGGTCGGGCGTGAACACCAGCGCACGGTTTGACGCCGCCGGCCATCAGGTGAACGGTCTATTCGGGCAAGTGACGTCGGCGTCCGATCCGAGGATTATGCAATTGGCCTTGCGGGTGAGTTTTTAAGGAGCGCAAAGGGTGCGGTGCGCGCCATCGTCCGGGGCAAAACCATTTCGCGCCGCACTCCGTTTTGCGCGAGTTTCTTAGGATCTCGCAGGCGGCGTCAGCGATTTCCTAATTGCAGCAGAACGATTCCCACCAGAATCATGCCCACGCCGGCGAATTTGCCCTTGGTTAACGCTTCGCCGAAGAACAATCGCGCCCAGAACAGCGTGAACATGTAGCCGGCCGCCACCAGCGGATAGAGAATGCTCAATTGGCCCTGCCGCAATCCCAGTACGAAGAAAAACGAAGATCCGCCGTAACCGAGCGCCCCTACCAGCAGACGCCAGTTCGATAGGAGGGACCGCAGATTCATTTCCAGCCGCTGCGCGCCCGCTTTCACAAATACGGTGGCAAACGATCCCAGAAACGATCCGAATAACACCAACGCCATGGAGGAAACGGGCGTTGTCATTGCTTGCCCGCCAGTCCGACGACGCTCACTCCCACGACGATCGCGGCGATGCCGGCGAATTTGTACGCGTTCATCGAATCGTGGAAAATCAGCACCGAAAGAATCGACACCCATACGAAGGTAAGCGCGATCACCGGATACAAGATGGATAAATCGCCATGCTTTAATGCCAGCGTCAGCAGGATAAAGCTGACGCCATAGAGCGCGTACCCTTCAATCAGCGGCACGTCGGTCATCATGGCGGCGAGCGCGGTGAACCAGTTGACGTGCTGCGGGACGCGGCCGGCGCCGGTCTTAATCAGGATTTGCGCCGGCGCGCCAAACAGCGTGCAGACGAAAACCATCATTATCGACAGCCGTTTCCGCCGCGCGAGATCCGTTTCAGGGGGCGTTAAGGTTGCGCTGCTCAATGAAACTCCGGGGTTCACTTCATCATATCGGATCGGCCATAGCCGCCGCCGCCGGGAGTTTCAATGCGCAGCACGTCGCCGGCGCGCGCCTCGAATTGTGTCTTTGCCGGAATCGCCAGCGCGCCGCCGGCGCGAAATAACCGGTTGCATCCGGGTTTACCGACGCCGCCGCCCGCCAACCCGTATGGCCCGCGCTCCCGCCGGTCGGAAAGAATTGTGACCTCTGCGCCAGTGAGAAATTCGTACTCACGCACGATTCCGTCGCCGCCGCGATGCCAGCCGCGCCCCCCGGAGCCGCCGCGGATGCGGTATGCGCGCAACCGCACCGGATATTGATGCTCCAACGCTTCGATCGGCGTGTTCCAGGTGTTGGTCATGTGGGTGTGAACCGCGCTCGCGCCGTTCCCTAATGCCGAAGCGCCCATGCCGCCGGCGATGGTTTCGTAGTATACGAACGGCCGCCCGCGCACGTTGTCCCAGCCGCCGAACGTCAAATTGTTCATGGTGCCGGAACTGGCGGCCGGAATGCGCCCGGGCGCAGCTTTCGCCAGTGCGCCGAGCACGACATCGGTGATCCGTTGCGAAGTTTCCACGTTTCCCGCCGCCATCGCCGCTGGAAGCTGCGCATTCACTACCGTCCCCGATGGCGCGATCACCCGAATCGGACGCAGTAATCCGGCCGTGTATGGAACGTCTTCCTGCAACAAACAGCGGAACACGTACATCGTCGCCGATAACGCCACCGCGTAATTCGCGTTCACCGGTCCAGCGGCCTGCGGATCGGAGCCGGTGAAATCGACGGCCGCCGTGTTGCCGGCAATTGTAATCGTCGCGGCGATTTTCACCGGGCGCGCGCTTACGCCATCGCTATCGAGAAAATCGTGAAAGGTATAGCGGCCGTCCTTGATACGCCCGATGGCGGCCCGCATCATGCGCTCGCTGTAATCCTGCAATGCGCGCATATTGCGCCGCACCACGGCCAGTCCGTATTTCCGCGCCAATTCCTGCAAACGATCGCCGCCGCGCCGGATGGCCATCATCTGCGCGGCCAGATCCCCTTCACGCTCCTCGGGAGTGCGCACGTTGGCGAGCAGCAGCCGCAGCAGAGCGTCGTCCATTCGCCCGCCGCGCACCAACAGTACCGGGGGAATGCGCAAACCCTCCTGATAAATTTCGCGCGCCATTGGCATCGACCCCGGACTCATGCCGCCGATGTCGGCGTGGTGCGCGCGATTGGCCACGTAGAATGCCGGCCGCCGCTCGCCGGCAGAGAAGACCGCCGAGACCGCGGTGATGTCCGGCAGGTGCGTGCCGCCTCGAAACGGATCGTTCACAATAGCCACGTCGCCTGGCGCGAGCCGGAAGTCGTCCATTACCGCCCGCACCGATAAAGGCATCGCACCCAGGTGGACCGGCATGTGATCGCCCATCGCCACCGTTTCACCCGCCGCATCGTAGACCGCGCAGGAGTAGTCGCGCCGCTCCTTGATATTTGCCGAATAGGATGTCTTGCGCAGCACCGCACCCATCTCTTCGGCGATCGACACCAGCAGGTGACGGAACAACTCCAGTTCAATCGGATCGGCCTTCATGGCTGCTCATTTGCTTTCGGGAGGGGGCCTTCCGACGGAGCTTTCCGCGGCGACGGCGGTTTGCGCGGCGCCTCAACGGGTGCTGGAGTTTCCACCCCAGGAGTGGGCGCGGATGGAGCTGCTTCGGCAGGCTTGCAATCCGCAACGTGGATGGGGAAACTGGTCAGCGTGCGCCACGCGCCATTCTGCCGCTTCTCCACGCGATAGGTCTGGCTTGCCGCGTCCGCGCGCAACCGCCAATCCGGATTCGGCGCCGCGTACGACTGTTTCAGGCGGATCGGGCTGTCCTTCACTTCGCGGACGGCCCACGTGGATCCGCCGGTCATCGTTTCGTACCGTTCGTTTTTCGACCCCGCCTCGATCACCACGCTTCCGCTCGTCGGCGAATCGAACCAGAACTGGACAATAGTTCCTACGCGGTCTTCCTCGAACACCGGCCGCTGGTCCCAGGTCAGGCCGGCATCGGTGGTGACCAGAAAAAACGGATTGCGCGGCAGCGACTGCACCGTTTCCCCACTCACCCAACCCTTCTCCAGATCGACGAATTGCGCCTGATCCAAACTGGCCGAGCGGATTCGGGCGTGTGGCTCGGTCCACGTTTTGCCCTCGTCGGCGCTCATCAGAAGAATCGAATCGAGGGTCACCGTGGCGGAATGGAAATTGCCGGTGAGAAATAATTTAGCGCCCACGCGTTCGAGCGACGTCAGTTCCAGATACACCGGGCATGGCATCTCCGGAGTGCAATTCAGGCCGAAAAACTCGATATCGTCGTCCGCGCATTTGTAGTCGATGTGAGCCGGCCCCTGCGCGCGTCCCAGCGCTCCGGCGACCAGAATTGTAAGCAGCACCGCCCGCACCGTACCATGGTAGCCGTGTTCGACTGGCTGCGAAACCGCCGTGCGAAACCGCCCGATCCGCTTTCCGGCGCTCCGCCGCGCCGCAGATTGAAAACGTTTTCCGCGGCCAGCGGCTATGTGTTTCAATACTTTTACGAAGGGCGGCGCGCCTGCGCGAACGGCCTCGAGTATATCTTTTCCTTCTCGGCCGACGGCAAGAGCTGGAACCATGCTTCGGTGATTCTCGATGAAGGTGTGCTTCCTCCGGATCTGCGCGCGAACCAGCGTTATGCCGTCGCCAAGATGTCGCTGTTTCGCGCCTTCGATGAGCACGACGGACCGCAGGCGGCGCTCTTGGAAATCCGGCCGGCCGCCGCTGACGTGGTCGCCATCCTTGAAGAATTGGACTTGGCGGACGGAAGCGGATCGCCGCCACCGCCGGTACAATAGGAAGCATGTCTTCGCCGCCGGTCCCGCCGCCGCTCGACCAGCTCGGAGACCGCCCCTTTTCGTTCTATCCCGCCATTCTGAACATCGAGCACAACGAGTGGATGTACCTGCGCGGCACGTGGTCCGAAATTCTGGTTCTGAACGGCAAATCGCGCTTGGAACTGTGGATGCCTCGCCGCTTCCTGGGCGAAGTGTCGCGCATCGAAGAGCCGGTGATGATCGTCGGGCTGAACAAGGAACTGGAGTACAAAGCCGGCGGGGTCTGGCCGCATGAGCGGCGCGTGATTGAGATGCCGCGCGCCGTGAACGACGTTTTGCGGCCGCTGGTTCCCCCGCCAGCCAACCCAACCGCCGCGGTGGTCGGCATTCGATTGGAAGGCGGCACGGAATCGCGCGTCGGCCGCATGATGCTGACGGCCATGGCGCTCGGCATCGTAACGTGCGTCATTGCCGTCATTGTGCTGCGCGACGCCGCGGTTGGCAGCCGGGTGAATTACACCACCGTGATGCAATCCGATCTCG
>JBDTAT010000445.1:0-6155 GCA_039924505.1 Bryobacteraceae bacterium | reverse complement strand
GGTCAGTATCACCGAAACTCGCGCGCGCTGCTGGCGCTGCGATACAGTTTCTAGGGTATATCGGATAAGCGCGCGTGATGTTGATTGCCATGGGGCGCCATGCGGAGCTAGAATTAAGTCGATCTCTTTATTCTCAGGAGGCTTCCCATGTTCCGTCTAGATGCCGACCGGCCCGTCGAGTTTTGCGATGGCCTCAGGAGGCGGGACTTCCTTCACGCCGGGACCCTCTCGATGCTTGGACTGGGGCTGGGGCAATTCTTCGACCTGAAGGCGATGGGCGCCACCGATCCGAGTAAAGATGTTAACTGCATTTTTCTTATGCTCGTCGGCGGCCCGTCGCAACTGGACACGTGGGACATGAAGCCCGACGCCCCAGCCGAGATTCGCGGTCCCTATAAGCCGATTAAGACGAACGTTCCCGGCATCGAGATCTCGGAAAACTTTCCCCGCATGGCCAAGCACGCCGATAAATACTCTCTGATCCGCAGTGTGTATCACACGGCCGCGGCGGTGCATGACACCGGCCATCAGATGATGCAAACCGGGCGGTTGTTTCAGGGTGGCATCGAATATCCGAATATTGGCTGCGTGCTGGGCAAGCTGAAGGGACCCAAGGGCGACGTGCCCGCGAGTGTGCTGCTCCCGAAACCCATCGGCAATACGGGCGGCAATATGCCCCACGGCCAGACGGCCGGGTTCCTCGGCAAGAACTACGATCCATTCGTATTAAATGCCGATCCCTCCGACCCGAATTTCAAAGTGCCGGATCTGCTGCCGCCCGACTATCTCTCGGCGCTGCGCGTCGACCGGAGAAGGAACTGGCGCACATTAGTGGATAAGAGTGTCAGCGAGTTTGAAACGTCCCAAGACGCGCGGTTGTTCGACAACACGTTCCATCAGGCTTACACGCTGATGTCGTCGCAGAAGGCGCGCGCCGCCTTCGAGTTGAATAAAGAGCCGGAGGCCGTGCGCGAAAAGTACGGCATGAACCGGTTCGGCCAGGGCTGTCTGCTGGCGCGGCGGTTGATTGAGGCCGGTGTGCGATATGTGACGGTGAATATGTTCGAAACGGTGTTCGATGAAATCACCTGGGACATTCACGGATCGAAGCCATTCAGCCCCATCAGTTGCTACAAAGATCTGGTCGGTCCGATGTTCGACATGGCGTATAGCTCGCTGCTGGAGGACCTGAGCGATCGCGGATTGTTGAGCAACACGATGGTGACGGCGATGGGCGAATTCGGGCGCACGCCGAAAATTAATCCAGCCGGCGGGCGCGACCATTGGCCGCAATGCTGGACCGTTGTGATGGGCGGAGGTCCGTTAAAGGGCGGCCAGATCGTGGGCGCCTCCGACGAACTCGGCGCGGCGCCTAAGGACCATCCCGTAAATCCGGGGGAAATTGCGGCGACGATTTTCCATGGCCTGGGTCTTGACTTGGGCGCGGAACTGCCGAGCCCGGGCGGCCGGCCGGTCACGCTGGTGGATCGCGGAACGCTGCCAATCAAAGAATTGTTTGCCTGAGCGGGTGCTAACGACAATGAAGACCATCCTGTTATGCGCTATTGCTGGAATGACGGCATGGGCCGCCACTCCGGGGCCGGAAACGAGTCTGGCGGTGATGCCGGCGTCGGCCAATTTGACCACGCCGGAATCGCATGAACACTTTCTGGCCGAGGGCACGGTCGCCGGCTATCAACAGGACTGGACCGGGAAAGCCGAGTGGAGTTCGTCGAATCCGGGCGTAGCGACGGTGGACGCGCACGGAGAAGTTTCTCCGGCCGGCGACGGCGAGGCGGTGATCACGGCGAAAGTGAATGGGCTTGCGTCAACCGCGCGCGTGAAAGTCAGCGGATCGCACGCGCCGTTTCTATGGAGCTTCCGCAACAACGTGATTCCGGTGATGACGAAGGTGGGATGCAATCAGGGCGCCTGCCACGGAGCGCTAGCGGGCAAGCACGGATTCAAGCTGACGTTGCGCGGCTATGCGCCCGAAGTGGACTACGATACGCTGACACGCGAATCCGAAGGGCGGCGCGTTTCCCTCGCCGATCCGGCGACGAGTTTGATTCTATTGAAGCCGACCTTCACCATTCCGCACGGCGGAGGCAAGCGCTTCTCGAAAGATTCGCTCGAATTCCGCATCCTGTCGGGATGGGTCGCGGAAGGCGCTCCGCCCCCCAGCCCTAAGGATCCGCAGGTGGTGGGCCTGGAGGTGTTTCCGAAAGCGGCCACACTGAAGACCGGCGACACGCAGCAGCTTGTGGTGCGAGCCAAGTATAGCGACGGGCACGTAGAGGACGTCAGCCACTGGGTGAAGTACAGCTCGAACAACGAAGGCACGGCGTCGGTGGACGACAACGGCTTGGTGAAGATGAACGGCAGCGGCGAGGCGGCGGTCACGCTGTGGTACTCCAGCCGCGTTCTGTACTCGCGTCTGATGGTGCCATATCCGAACGACATTCCCGCCGTGGCGTATCAGCAATTTCCGCGGCGCAATTATATTGACGATTTCGTGGTGGCAAAGCTGAAAACATTGCATATTCAGCCGTCACCGCTGTGCGACGACGCCACGTTTTTGCGCCGCGCTTTTCTCGATTCCGCCGGAATTCTGCCCAGCTCGGAAGAAGTTGAAAATTTCCTCGCGGACAAATCGCCGGACAAGCGGGCAAAGCTGATCGACAAGTTATTGGAGCGCGATGAGTTCGTGGACTACTGGGCCTACAAATGGTCGGATCTGATGCTGATTAACAGCAAGCGTCTGCGGCCGGATGAAATGTGGGGGTTCTACGACTGGATCCGCAAGAGCGTTAAAGATAACAAGCCCTGGGACAAATTCGCCTACGAAATCTTCACCAGCTCCGGCGACACGCGGCGCAACGGAGCGCTGAATTATTACGTGCTCCACAAAAACCCGATCGACTTGGCCGAGACTTCCACCGAGGCGTTCCTCGGGCAGAGGGTGACCTGCGCGCGGTGCCACAATCATCCGCTCGAAAAATGGACTCAGACGCAGTATTACTCGTTTGCGAACCTGTTTGCGCGGGTGGGAGTGAAGAACGGCGATACTCCGGGCGACGTGGTGGTATTCGCGAAGACGTCTGGCGATATTAATCATCCGCGGCTTGCGCGGCCGCTGCCGCCGGCGCCACTCGATGGGCAGGCGATCCCGCTCGATTCGCCGATTGACCGGCGTCTGGTGTTCGCGAAATGGCTGGTCAGCGAGGATAATCCGTACTTCGCGCGAAACCTGGTGAACCGGGTGTGGGCGAATTTTTACGGGCGCGGCCTGGTAAATCCGGTGGACGATTTGCGGTCCACCAATCCGCCATCGAACGAAGATCTGCTGGCGGCGGTATCGAAGGATTTCATCGCGCACGGCTATGACGTGAAATATCTGATTCGCACGATTATGAATTCCGGAACTTATCAATTGTCCTCGGAATCGAACGCAACGAATCAGCACGACGAGATCTTCTACTCGAAGTACATTGTCCGGCGGCTGCCGGCGGAAGTGATTCTGGATACGATGTCGGAGGTGACCGGCGTGCCGACAAAATTCGCCGGGTATCCGGTCGGAACGCGGGCGATTCAGTTGCCCGATTCGAAAGTGCCGTCACCGTTCCTGGCGACGTTCGGGCGTCCGCTGCGCGACATCTGCGACGCCAGCGAGCGCACGTCCGATCCGACGGTGGGGCAGGCGCTGGACATTATCAACGGGGATACACTGAACAAGAAGTTGAGCGCGCCGGACGGCTACCTGTCGTTGTTCCAGAAGGTGGGACTCTCGAACGCGCGCATCATTGAGCACCTTTATCTGTCAGCCTACAGCCGTTATCCGACCTCCGCGGAGAAACAGCAACTGGCGGCCGCGTTGGCGAAGACGGCAAATACGGCCGGCTCGGCGGAAGCGCAGCGCGAGTCGCGGCGGCAGGCGCTCCAGGATATGGTGTGGGCGATGTTGACCAGCAAAGAGTTCATGTTTAACTACTAATGCGCGCCTCCATTCCGATACTGCTATCCATGTCGCTCGCGCCGGCGGCCCTTGTGGCCCAGCCGGCGCCGTCGTATAAAGACGTCTCAAACATCTTCGCCAACTATTGTTACGGCTGCCACGCCAGCAGCGTAAAGATGGGGACGCTGGCGCTCGATTCCTACGACGGCTTGATGAAGGGCGGGCACACCGGCGCCGTGATTGTCGCGGGAAAAAGCGCCGATAGCCGGCTGTTTGAACTGGTAAGCGGGAAGGCGTCGCCTGCGATGCCGATGGACGGCCGCCATTTGACCGCCAAGGAGTTGAACACGATTCAACAATGGATCGATGGCGGCGCGAAGGGTCCTGCGCCGGGAGAAGCGGCCGCTGCGCCCAAACCGGCCAGCCTGCCCCATATTGCTCCGGAAAAAGCGGTGAAACCACAGATCTATTCGATGGCGTACCGGCCCGGCGGCGCGATGCTGGCAATCGGCGGATTCCACGACGTGCGGCTGGTGGACCCGCGGACGGGACGATTCCTCGCCACGTTGACGGGCCACGCCGACGCCGTGCGGGCGCTGGCGTTTTCAAAGGACGGCAAATTTCTGGCGGCGGCCGGCGGCCTGCCGGACCGCCAGGGCGAAGTAAAAGTTTGGGATGTGGATCGACGAGCGGTCGCGGTGACCATCGACGGCCACACCGACTGTATTTATGGCGTGGCGTTTTCCCCCGACGGCAAGCTGATCGCGACCGGAAGCTACGACAAGCTGATTAAATTGTGGGATGCGGCGACCGGCAAGGAAGTTCGCACGCTGAAAGACCACATCGATTCCGTGTATGCGGTCGCGTTCACGCCCGACGGCAAGCGGCTGGTTTCGGGCGCGGCGGACCGATCGGTCAAGATTTGGGATGTGGCCACCGGAAAACGGTTGTACACGCTCTCGGACGCGACCGATGGCATCAACACCCTGGCGCTCGATCCGACAGGAACGATGGTTGCGGCGGGCGGATTGGATAAGACGATCCGGGTGTGGAAGCTGGGCGCGACGGACGGGAAATTGATGAATTCGCTGATTGCGCATGAGGATTCGATACTGAATCTGGCGTGGTCGCCGGACGGCAAGACGCTTGTTTCGGCGGGAGCGGACCGGACGATCAAAGTGATAAACGCCGCCGATCTGACGGAGTTGAAGGCGCTGACAAATCAGCCGGACTGGGTATACGCCGTCGATTTCGCGCCGGACGGTAAGACGTTCGCGGCGGGCCGGTTTGACGGCTCCTTCAGCATTTACGACACCCGGCAATATAACGATCTATTGGAAGTTCATCGGGCCGCACTGCGCGCGCCTGGGAGGTAGGCCATGAACAGACTTTTTCTGACGGTTGCATTCGCCGGACTGGCGGTGACGCTACTTGCGAACAAGGCCGAGAGTCCCACGGGAAGCCGTATGACGCCGCCGACCATCAGCGCGGTTGCACCGCTGGGGGTCGCGCGGGGAACCACCGTCGAGATGACGGTAGAGGGCTTCAACCTGGCCAAAGCGAGCGCCGTATTCTTCAGCAAAGCCGGCGTGACTGGCCGCGTGCTGCACATCAAGGAACTGCCCGACTTGCCGGATATCCGGCTGGGATCGAATGGGACACTCTCCACTGTGGATGTAGGACCGCTACCGCCCCGCAATCAAGTGACGGTGGAGGTGAACGTCAGCGCCGATGCGAAAATCGGCGCGGTGCGGTTCCGGTTGCAAACGCCGCTCGGAACCAGTCCGGAAGGACGCTTCCTTATTGAACCGTACTACGGAGAGACGGCCGACCGGGAGCCGGACGACACGCCGGAAAACGCAGTGGAAACGTATTTGCCGACGGTGCTGACCGGCGCGATCTCGAAATCCGGCGACGTGGACTATTTCAAGATCGACGTAAAGGCCGGCGAGCAATTGGTATTCGACAACGGCGCGGCGCTGCTGGGCTCGACGCTGCAGCCGGTGGTCTCAATTCTCGACGGTGACCAGAATGCGATTAAAGAGTTCGGCGCCGATGGCGCGATGGACGCGAGCATGTTCGCGCACACGTTCGCCAAGGCGGGAACGTATTACGTTCGCGTGGCGGATTACCTGGAGAGCGGAAAGGCGTCGAATTTTTACCGGATCATAGCCGGCAACTACCCGGTGGTCGCCAGCGC
>JBDTAT010000444.1:0-2649 GCA_039924505.1 Bryobacteraceae bacterium | reverse complement strand
ATCAAAGCGACGGTTCCATTGACTAGCGCGTCCGCGTCGAGCTGGCAGCCGATAAGCCCCCACGGTTCAAAGAATAGCGCGGAGGCGGCAAAACGGATGGTGTCTTCGAAGTACCGGTTCTGGAGCTGGAAATGTTGCGGGCCAAGGTACATTCCTTCGGACCAGACCACACGGGAAAGGTATTTCATAGCGTCGAATCCGCGAAGATTACACACCACGGGCTGCCGCGGAAAACGATCCCGGCCTGCGCACGCGCCGTATGCAGAATCCACTCTATCAGAAAGGTGCGTCCTGAACGAAGAGGGAGCGGGCCCTGCCGGAGCGCACAGGACGCGGTGCCCTTCCAGAAAACGGAAATGCGCTGCCGCCGCGCTCCGTTGTGCGCGCGTTTCCAGGGAAGCGCAAAGAGTGCGGCGCGCACCATCGTCTGGGGCGGAAACGACTTCGCGCCGCACTCCGTTTTGCGCGAGCTTCCAGGGAAGAGATTCACGCGGCAGCCGTTTTCAGCGGCCGGCGATTGAATGGCGCAGGAGGCGGTGTCATGATAGGGATGGATTTTGTCCGGTCGGGAGACGGCGACGATGAGCTTTTACCAGAGATACGAGCTTCTAAAGCTGTTGCGGGACGATGGATTCAAGTCGTTTGAAGCGCGTGAGCGAGTGGGTGGGCGCGATGTGCAGGTGCATCTATTCGTCAACGCGCAAGCGCCTGAGAGCATGGCGTTGCTCGAAAAAGCGCGCCGCGTAATACCCAATCCCGAGCTGCTGGAACTGGGCGAGCACGAAGGCACGCCTTACGTCGTGACGTTGCCGCTGACCGCGTATCCCAGCGTTCGCGAGTGGCTGGTGGCGAAAAGCAAGCCAGCCGAAGCGCCCGCGCCCGCTGCACCCATGGCGACCGCGCAATACGGAAAGGCCGGTGTGTGGACTTCGCCCCCAGCGCCGCCGTCTGCCCCCGCGCGCGTTTCCGAATCTCTGCCCCGGAACGCCCCGGCCCAGGACGCCGCCGCCCGGCAGGCGATGGGACAGCCGCCGCCAACCACGCGCACCGGCGATGCGAGCGGCATGGACGAATTCGACCGCCTGTTCGCGTCGCGCCCCGCTCCCACAGCGCCGGGTTTAGCCACGCGCCAATTTCAACCGGCCGCAGCGCCGCCCCCCGCTCCCCCGGCGGCTGCTCCGCCTGCTGCGCCGCCTGCTGCGCCGCCTGCTGCGCCGCCTCCTCCTCCGCCCGCGTCCCCTGCGAGTGGCATGGACGAATTCGAGCGATTGTTTGCGCCGCCTCTGCGCGCCGCTCTGGCGCCCAGTGAAGCCGGTTCGGCGACGCGCCGATTTCAGCCGCCCGCTACTCCGCCGCCGCAACCGGTTCCATCGGGTCGCGAATTCAGGAACATGGATCCCGCGCCGTCTGCGTCTCCCGCTGCCCCAGTCCCTCCACCTTCCCCCGACTCCGCCGCGGTCGTCCCCCCTTTGGGCGAATTCACGCGTATGTTCGCTGCGCCACCGCTGTCTCCGGCCGCTCCTCCCGCGGCTGCGCCGGACGTAACGACGCACCCATCTCAGCCGGGCGAATTCACGAGCATGTTCGCCGCGTCACCCCCGCCGGCCACTCCGGCTCCCGATCTGGCTACCCGTCAATTTCCGCCAAGCCCGGCGCCACCACCGGCTCCCACTGGTACGGACCAGACGACGCGCCAGTTTTCGCCGGCATCTGCATTGCCGCCACCACCACCACCCGCAACGCCGCCCGGAGAATTCACGAGCATGTTCGCCACGCCACCGCTGCCACCGGCTCCGGCTGTCGTTGATCCGGACCAGGCGACGCGCGAGTTTCCACCTGCCGCGGCGCCTCCGCTTCGACACGCCGTGCCGCCGCCGCCCGCTCCGGCTCCCGATCTGGCTGCCCGCCAGTTTCCGCCAACCCCGGCGCCACCACCGGCTGCCGCTGGTACGGACCGGACGACGCAACAGTTTTCGCCGGCCTCTGCATCGCCGCCAACACCCGCGCCTCCGCCCGGAGAATTCACGAGCATGTTCGCCGCGCCACCGCTGCCGGCCGTGCCGGGTGCCGCTGGTCCGGACCTGGCGACGCGCAAGTCTCCGCCCGCGCCTCCACCACCGGCCGCGCCACCGGGAGAATTCACTGGGCTATTCACCGTGCCTGATTCGCCTCCCGCACTGCCGGTCAGCCCTGCGCCAGCGGCGTCTACCGTCGGCGAATTCACTCGCATGTTCCAATCTCCGGCGCCCTCCGCTCCCGCCTCCGTGCCTCCGGCTGCAGGCGCCGCCCAACCGCCTGGCGCATTCACGCGCATGTTCATCGCGCCGGATCGGGCTACGGCTCCGCCGCCGGCATCGAATTCCCCTAAACCTGAAGGCCCAGGTGAATTTACGCGGATGTTTCAATCGCCGTTGGCGCCCGGACCGATGAAGCCGGTTTCGCCGCTCACCCCCGACCCGATGGTAAACGTAAATCCCAGCGCTGCGCAGGGAGGGCACGCGGGGGCGTACACGAAAATGTTTGGGCCGGGCGAGCATCCAGGAGTGCCCGATCCCGCGCCGCCTTCGTTTATGCCGCCCACCGCCCCGGGTGCCGGCGCATTTGGTGGCGCGACAAGCAGCTTTGAGGTACGGATGCCGGCCGCGCCTC
>JBDTAT010000443.1:0-5213 GCA_039924505.1 Bryobacteraceae bacterium | reverse complement strand
CAGCTTGCCGTGCAGCACCCGTCCGCCAATGATAATTCCGCCGCCCACCCCGGTTCCCAGCGTCAACAGAACCAAATCGTCCACCTCGCGCCCCGCGCCCATCCACTTTTCACCCAGCGCCGCCGCGTTCGCGTCGTTCTCCAGAATCACTTTCGTTCCCAGATGCTTCTCGATTTCATCGCGCACCGGGAATCCGTCGAAACAGGCGAGGTTATTCGACCCGACAATCAGGCCTTTATCCATTTGGATGAAGCCCGGCACTCCAATTCCCACCCCCGCCAGGTCCTTCGCGCCCGCCTTATCGCGCACCGCGACAATCGAGTCGACAATCTCCTTGATTACGGCCTCGCTCCCGGCCTTCGGGTGCGTGTCGCACGAAGTCTTGTCCAGTATTTTGCCGTCGCGCCCTATGGCCGCGGCCCGCAAATTCGTTCCGCCCAAATCCACACCAATCGAATATTCACTCATGCGCACGAATCATAGCAAATCAGCTACCCGCCAGCGCCGCCAATGCCCGCATCGCCAGCGACGACGGCCGCGCTTTGCCGCCATTCTCGTTGGCCAGCACGATGACGCCGGTGCGCGAGCCGCGATCCAGATACAGCGCCGCCAGAAATCCGGCCACCTGTCCGCCATGTCCCATCGCAACCAGCTCGCCGCGTCGAAACACATGGAATCCGCGCCCGTATCCGTGCGACAGATTCACATCGGCCGCTACCGCCTGCTGGAACATTTCATCCAGAGTCCGTTTCTTCAGCACGTTCACCGGCGCGTCGCCCAGCCACACCGTTGCGAATCGCGCCAGGTCCCCCACCGTCGAATACAATCCGCCATTCGGCACCTTATAGCCGCGCCCCTCCCGCTCGCGCGCGGCGCGGCCCAGGTCGATTTTGCCGCCGGTCACCCCGTAGCCCTTCGCGATGTTCCCGCGCATGGCTGCATTCGGAACGAACGCCGTGTGCGCCATCCCGAGCGGCCGCAGAATTTTTCCGGTCACGTAATCGACGTAGGGCCGCGCGGCCGCACGCTCCAGCGCCAGTCCCAGCACCGCGTATCCGACGTTCGAGTACGAATAGCGGATCCCCGGCTCATACAGATATCGCGTGCGGCCGAGAGCCGCCACCAGCGTCGTCTCCCAGCCGGAAACCGGCCCCATCACGTAAGCGCCGGCATTGTCCGGCTCGCGCGCCAGGCCGGACGTATGCGTCGCCAGCTCAAACAGCGTAACCGGCGCCGCGCCGCTGTATCCGCCGCGCACCCGCCGGATCTCCGGAACATATCGCTCCACCGGATCGGACAAGTGTACGCGGCCCTGTTCCACAAGCTGCGACAGCATCACCGCCGTGACGGACTTGGTGATCGAGCCGACTCGATAAACGGTATCCGGCGTCGCCGCCACGCGCCGCTCCATATCGGCATCGCCGTAGCTCCGCGTCCACGCCAGCTTGCCGTCTTCGATCACGCCGACCGTCAGGCTTCCAATGCGGTCCTGTTCCCACTCCGCCTGCGCCATCGCATCGACGCGGTGGATGCGATTCGAAAAACTCGCCGCGCGCGCCGGCGTCAACGCGAAAACCAACAGCAATCCGAAACCCGCCCAACGCATTTGTATAATGTAGCCCAGATCGCCTTCCACCACCAGCCACGAGAGTTAAAACATTTTCACCATTTTGTGGATAGGAAACTTGTAATCTGCCTTCAGCGTCTTTATAATTGACGGCAAAGGACCAAGCCGCGGCGTCTCCGAGCCGCGACCGTGTGGGCGCAGTGGTTGGCCATTAAGAAAATCGGCTAATTCGTCGATATCTAAACCAGTGGAGTCTATATGGAAATCTTCGGCGATCGAAAGTTCGTGGAAGTTCCGGGCGGAAAAACGCATGAGCTGCCGCCCCTGCTGGTCCAGACCCTGCCACGGGTGAAACGGCTGGATCGCGTGATGGGGATGGCCGAGAACATCGTCCAGTCCGAGGACATGATCCACGCCCTGCCCCTCGACGACACCCATCTCGACGTCGAGATGGATCGCCGCAAAATGGACCTGGCGCTCAACCTTGTCGACAAGTACCTGATATTCATCACGCACTGGCAGTGGGGCGATAGCGTCCTCGAATGGATCCGGCAGTGCGAAACTACGTTCGGCTCGCGGCTGGAATTGCGCAATCTGCTGCGCGCCGACCTGTGGCCGCACGCCTCCCGGTCCAGTTTCGTTACGTTGCTCGGCGATAAAAAAATCTCCACCGAAGGCGTCGAACTGGAAAAGGCCGTCGGCCTGCGGCTCACCTTCCGCCAGCCTCCGCCCATCGCCTGCTGTTCGGACCAGTTTCTGTTCTATTTGAACTCGACCCTCGCGTCCACCGCATATCGGACCTGGTCGCACATGACGCCCTCTCCGGTCTCCTCGCTGCCGCCGGAGCGCTTCAGCTTCCAGGTCGTCAATATGAGCGAGCAGTAGCTACTCCAGCCGGCCCCATTCCGAGCCGCGCGCGTAAGCAAGCGGTTGCGCTACTTCGGATAGCCGGCCGAGTCCTTCACTTCCTGCATCTGCGCCAGATGCCGCGCGGTGTGCGATGGAATCATCAGCATCGCCTGATAGCAATCGATGACGCCCCTCGGACTTTGCACGTGCGAGCCGCGCAGATTGTTCAGCGTGTGCTCCATGTAGTAAATGTTCGCATCGCGCCGCTCGCGGAATGTCCGGACGATCTCCTCGCGCGTCCAGCGCCCGGTGGGTTGGAATGGCTGCGGCGCCTGCACCTTGTGCGAGCGGTCGGTCATCAACCGGATCACCGTTTCGTCGTCGAGCGGTTTCGCGCCCGCCACAACCGCTATCGGCGCTGCGAGTCCGCCGGCCGCGCGGTCGAACAAACCTTTCTCGATAATCGCCAGGTGTTCCGCAATTTCGGCGATCGACCACCGGTCCGGGCCCGGCTTGTAATTCCACTGTTCGGTTGTCAGGCCGCTCACCATATCGAGGAACTGTTTGCGCGTCGCCTGCAGATAGCTCATCGCAAATTCGCGGTCGTGCTGCGCCGGCACTTTCCAGTCGTCCGGAATCACAACGCTGACTTCCTTGAAGTACACTGTCGATCGGCCGTCGTGGTTCTGCAGTCCGATGTAGCCGTAATCGGGACGCGGTCCGCGCACCGGCTCGAACCATTCCTTGCGCTCGGGCACCGGTTGGTTGCCGGTGAACTCGTCGATCTTTTCGCCGTTCAAATAGACGATGGTTTTCTGCCCCGCCAGGTGAATGTCCATGGTGTTCCATTCGCCCATCGGCTTCTGCGTGCGCTTGGACACTTTACTCAGCGAATACAGCGAGCCGGTGCAGTGCCAATCGTCCCCGCCCGCGTCGATCTGCACTTCGTAGCCGTTGTGTACGCCGTACCACGGATCGGGCGGCGGCTCGGCCATGCGGATATAGACGCCGGAATTCGCATTCTTCGACGCCGTTTTGAACACGACGCGAATCGTCTGATTCCCGAACTGCATCGGTGTGTAGTACAGCAGGCCCATCCCGCCTTCGGTCTTCAGCATCCCGTCCTCAACCACGAACCGGCCCGGACCGGTCATCTTCCATCCGGTCACGTCCTTTCCGTTGAAAAGTGGAATCGTATCGGCAGCCGTCGCCGCTAGCGATAATGACAGCATCAGCAGTAGTGTTCGCATATCGATGTGGAGTCTAGTTTATCTTACGGCGCCGGAAAACGTGTGCTACGCTTCTTTTGAGGTATTCGCGCACAACGGAGTGCGGCGTGAGGCTGATCCCGGCTGGGCAGGCGGTCCGCGCCGCACCCTGTGCGCTCTTTTTGTATGAAAGTTGCCGTCCTTGGCCTCGGCTTCATGGGCAGTACGCATTTGAAAGCCCTGAAACAAGTTCCCGCCGCGGAGCTGGCCGCCGTCTGCTCGAACGATGAGCGTAAGCTGGCCGGCGACCTCACCGCTATTCAAGGAAATATCGGCGGCCCAGGCGAGGCCCTGGATTTTTCGCGCGTCAGGAAATACCGCCAGATTGAAGACGTGCTCGCCGATCCTGAGATTGAGGCGGTCGACATCTGCCTGCCGACCCACATGCACGCGCCGGTGGCCATTGAAGCCGTGCGGGCCGGCAAACACGTGTTGGTGGAGAAACCGATGGCGCTCGACGCCGCCGCTTGCGCCCGCATGATCGATGAGGCGCGGCGGCACGGCCGCGTGCTGATGACCGCGCAAGTTCTCCGGTTCTTTCCGGAGTATCAGGCGTTGGCGGACGCATTGCGCGCCCACCGCGCCGGGATAATTCGCAACGCGCTATTCCGCCGGCGGTGCGCGGCGCCCGCGTGGAGCAAGTGGTTGGCCGACGCCGGCCAAAGCGGCGGCGGCGTCTTCGATCTGTTAATCCACGACGTCGATATGTGCCTCCATCTGTTCGGTCTGCCGGACGCCGTTTCGGCCACCGGATTTGAAGATATGTCCCGCGGCATCGATCTCATCACCGCGCAGTTCTTTTATGCAAATGGCGGAGTCGCGGTTGTTTCCGGTGGCTGGCAGCATCCCAAATCGTATCCCTTCTCGATGGAATATACGGTCACGGGCGACGACGGCACGGTCGAATATAGCTCGGCCGGGCGCGCGCCCACGCTCTATCGCGCCGACGGAGAATGGGAAGCGCTGGCGCTGCCGGCTCACGATGGATATGCCGCTGAGATTGCATATTTTATCGAGTGCGCCTCCGGCGGCCGGATGCCCGAAATCTGCCCGGTAGAAGAATCCGCCGACGCCGTTCGTCTAACGCGGTTGATGCTCGAAGCGCGCAACAAAAACGGAGAAAAGATCGAATGCAAGCTTTACACGACCTCGAAGTCGGCATAATGTTCTGGGCCGGCCGCGACGACCTGGCGCAAATCAAATCGCTCGGCGTGCGCTGTGGCCAGCTTGGCTTGGCGGAAAATGTGGAGTTGTCGAGCGCCTTCTCGAGCGGCTGGAAAGCGGCGCTGGCGCGCGAGCAGTTCACCCTCCTCACCGTATTCTGCGCGTACGAAGGCGAAGATTACGCCGATATTCCAACCGTCGAGCGCACGGTTGGCTTCATCCCGCGCGCCACGCGGGAGCGCCGCGAGAAACGAACCCTCGAGGTGAGCGACTTCGCCGCCGCCATTGGAACGCCGGCCATCGCCTGCCACATCGGCTTCGTGCCGGAAAACAACCAGCACCCGGATTACATCGCCGTGCGCGCC
>JBDTAT010000442.1:0-2690 GCA_039924505.1 Bryobacteraceae bacterium | reverse complement strand
CTGGTTTTGGCCGTTTTGCTGGCAGCTTGTACGCATATCACCACGTGCGGCGGCAGGATTGGGCCGGGCTGCGTTTAAAGTTTTAAGAAATGCCCGAGCCGGCAGTTCACGGTTTGAATCTTCTTAGATGAGATGCGCTGCCAAGGTATAGATTCGCGGATTCCGGGCATACCAAAGCGCGGATTTCCGGTTACACCTTCGACCAGCAACGTACGATGCCTGTAATAGCCGACGAAATAGGTCAGAGAGGCCAGCGTTCCCGCGGCCGTCGGAGCCATCCCTGAATCGCGCATCTCCAGGCGCGCGAGGCAAAATGAATGTCGGGTTCAAAATATCGAACGGCCAATACTGGCTCGATCACGGCATCATTATGCTATGATGCGGTCATGCGGACGACTTTGGAGTTAACCACGGAAGCCTATCACGTTGCAAAGGCAGTCGCGCGCGAGCGTAACCAAAGTCTCGGGAAAGTGATCAGCGAGTTCATCCTGCGACGCGGCAACGACAGGGACGTGGATGCATCCAGCCACTCCGAGGCAGGCTTTCCCATTTTTTCGTCGGGCAAGCGGATTACCTCAGAGGATGTACAGGGTTTGCTGGAGGAAGATACCGAAAGGAGCTAGGGCGTGCGCTTCCTGCTCGACTGCAATGTGCTGATCGCGCTGACCGACATCGACCACACGGCTCACGAGCGCACGACAGCCTGGTTTCGAAAAAGCGGCGGCTTGTTTGCCACGTGCCCGATTACGCAGGGCGCTTTTATCCGCTTTATGCTGCGGGTGAAGGCAGATGCGACTCTCGCTCTTGCGAAGCGCTTTCTAGAGCGGATCGAGTCGATTGAAGGACATGAATTCTGGCCAGATTCGGTCACGTACCTGGATCTCCCGGAGGCGGGAGTAATCGGGTACAGGCAAGTGACAGACGCCTATCTTGTTGCTCTGGCCCATTGTCGCAACGGCAGACTCGCAACCCTTGACCGCGCACTGGCCGGGATGCATGCCGCCGCGGCGACACTGATCGCCTGAGAGATCCATACGCTTTGCCGCGGGTGATGTCAGCGGAAAAGGTCTGGAAGAAGCCACGCTGGCGACCGATCGCCGGAATGCCCGAGCGGCGCGGCGGCAATATCGAAGAGAGTTGCTCGCGGAATTGAACAAAGCCCTGGCCGGCCGCCGCGACAATGGATTTGCCATCTGAAGATTGTCAATGGCGGTCATGCCCCACCGTATCGAAACGCCGCTGAGATAAGCGTCGAATGCGGTCTGCCGCCGGAGCGGATTGCGAACCCCAATTACGGGGAAACGGTGACGACGCCGCCGGGGCGATGCATGCACGCTTTGTATGGGACAGTGTTTTCGAAGCGCGCAATCCAGGAGTGCGCGACATGAAAGTGGAAGTCAAGCGGCGGCCGGAGTTTCCCAATAAGTTTCAAAATGGCCATTGAGACAGCAGCAGCGGAGGGCGATGATAGCGTTAGCTCCGCGGAGGGTCCAGAACATGCCGGATTGTTTGAGCCGGGAGCCGATGACGGTTTTACAGCCGGCTTCGATGACTCCGGAGCCGACGAACAAGTGTTGGCGGCGGAATTCGGGGTAACGCATGCGTTCGGCGTTTCTGTCAAAGTAAGCAGCCTCGGTTTGAATCTTCCCGGCCAGTTCAGGGGTCGAGCCGTCCAGGGATCGGAGGAAGCGGACCAACGGGTCGATCTTGCCGCCATCGAGCTTGGGCTGGTGGCGCATCATCCATTGTTTTTGGCTGGCGCCGTCGCCGGGGTGGATTAGCTTGGCGAGATTCCATAGATGCTGCCGGGCGTGATAGAGATCGACGATCTGAATGGCGCCAGGAAAATGGAGGTGAGCGAGGTTCCAGATCCATTCGGCTCCGTCTCCCATTACCACCTTTTTCTCCGCGCGGCTCCAGCCGCGGTTCCAGGCTTCGAAATAAATCCGTTTGCCGAATTCGCTGGCGGTCTCCATGCCGCCTGTGTGAGTGGTGGAGGCTGGATCGCGGATGGCGTAGCCTTCTTCATCCCACGCCGTTTGGGTAAAAACGCAGCCCAGCTTGACCTCGCGCGTGTGGGCCGGCTGCCCGCTCGCTTTGCCGGCGCGGCCCACGGTTTCCTTTTTGACCACCGGAACTCCGGTTCCGTCCATCTGTATGTAGAGGATCCGAATGGGTTGTCCCGTCACCAGGGGGAGATCTAACTGCATGGCCCGGTCCACCTCCTTCTGGCTACGCCGGGCCACGTCTTCGCCGATGCTCTCGGCGGTGCGTTCCACGGCTTTGGTGGTGACTTCCAAACCGGCCAGGAGTTCGATCTGCCGGCGTCCGTGATCGAAGGGCGCCTCGGAACCGACCAGCGCCAGCATGCGCCGAACGCCGGAAGACAGATCCGTGTTCTCGACGTCCAGTTCGGCGTCGAAGGGAAACTGGCCGTTGCCGCAATCCGGGCACAGATAGTAAGGACGCAGGAGTTCCACCACCCCCAAAGCCGTGAGGATGCGGCGGGAACGCAACTCTCGATAACGCGCGGTGCGCCCACAAGAGCAAGCGCATGCGCGCTGTTCCAGAGCGGGAGGATCGCACTGCAGCAGTCGGCTCAAAGCCGCCGCTCCGGTCCGATGCAAGGCGGACCGCAGGGCCATCTCGACCGCCTCCAGATCCAGCCTGCCATTCTGGCGGCGATCCTG
>JBDTAT010000441.1:0-5257 GCA_039924505.1 Bryobacteraceae bacterium | reverse complement strand
AATTTGAGATGTGAGAAAGCCCAGGTGCTGGCGCATCCGTCCGCCGAGGCCGATAGCGCCAAGCCGAACGCGATCGTTGGCTCCGAGAATTCGCGATTGCGACAGCGCGGTCAGCGCCACTGCCGATTGGAGAAAATTCCGCCGATGTTGCATCACGAGTAAAATATCACGGATGCGAGGCGGACGGTGAGCGTCCGTGCTACAGTTCTGGTTTGCAGGCTGCCGGGTGTCTTGGAGAACCGGAGATGAAGGTGCGCGAGTTACTGAGTCGAATCCGAATGAAATACGCTGTAATCTACGAGAAGACCAAAACCGGCTATAGCGCGTATCCGCCGGACTTGCCCGGATGTATCGCAACCGGCCGCACGTTGGAGCTGACGCTGCGGCGCATGGAGCGGGCTATCGAAATGCACCTGGACGCAATGCGCGCCGATGGCGATCCAATTCCGAAGCCCACCAGTTGCGCCGGATAGTTCGATCGGCAACCGCTCTCTAACCCGCCGTAGCCGGACCCAAACAGGAGCGGTGAAGATCCCTGGGCAACCGCTCCCTCACGTTCGCAGCTCGGTATGGCCATTCCGGGCCGTGGACCTAGGCGGCGCGAACCCCGCTACTGGCCCATGCGCTCGGGTTCTTGTTTGCCGCGATGGCAGGTGTAGCAGGTGACGACATTGTGGTCGCGGAAATTATCGCGATTGATAGCCTGCGCCATGTGGATCATTTTGCGCGCCACGGCTTTCTTGGGAACGTCGTCGCTGTCGAACTTACCTTGCACATGGCAATAGGCGCAATGAACGCCCAACGCCTTGGTGTAGAACTCCATCGTGTCGCCTAGCTGGTAGGCGGGGATATTGAGTTCCTGGACGTTCTTATAGACTTCCTTGGCCGTCCGGGGAGTGCGGGTGAAGATTTCGGCGGCCGATTCCGGTTGACGCTCCAGCACAATGTTCTCCGCATCGCGGCCACCGGTGCGCGCCACGGTCAATGTATTATTGTCGGGGCTGAGAGTCCATTTCTCCTGGGCGTTTCCGGTCGTTATTACCAGCGATCCATCGCTCCAGGCGGCCTTGCTTACGACTTTATTGCCGCGCACCGTGTTCGTGCTTTCCGGTTCCGACGTGTTGTACATCGACGTCATGCGGTGATCGACGTGGGGACCCATCGTGATAAATTCCTGTTTCACGACCGGACCGTTTTGTTCGATTCGAACGGTGTACTCGGCGTCGCCCAGCGGACGGGCGAATTTGCTTTTGTCGTTGTTCGCCTTCCAGATCCCATTCAGGTTGGGAGACGTTTGAGACCACGCGAGCGATGCCACGAAAAGCGCCAGAAGTATTCGCATTCCGCCAGTGTATCGCAAATGGAGCGCGGCGGCGGCGTAATCGCTCGAAAGCGCAAAGGGTGCGGCGCGCACCACCGGACGAGGATGGGACTGTTCCGCGCCGCACTCCGTTATGCGCGAGTTACTGGAAGAGTGCGCCGCCGCGTTCCGTGCGCGATGGAGCGGCTATCTGCGGTCGCAAGCCAGCGCGGTGCGAAGTTGCTGCATTGCGGCCGAGCATTCCCGCATAGCCGCGGCGCGGTGGCCGCAGAAATCGGTAGCGGCGGTGCGCAGCTCCTCGCTGGCGGCTTGCAACGCGCCGATGGCGCTACGGATGTGCGGATGAGGTTCGTAGGTCTCGGCTGGCCGCGGCGTAGAAATCACCGCGACGGCCATCAACGCGGCCCAGGGCATAAATCTCATGGCTTGCTTCTTCATGGTTGTTCCTCTCCAATAGCGAATTTTGGGCGGCGCGAACTGAATCGAACGGCCACGCACTCGCGCGCTCTGAAAAGATTATATCCGCCGGAGATCGGGGTGGGAACCGAGGCGAACCATTCGGCCTGAGCCACCCGCCCCAGCAATCCGATTTGACCGGTGATACAGTATTGTCCAAGAGAGCGCATACGGCGCGGCAGTGGCCCGGCGGGGGTCACTCCGCGCCTGCGTTGGCTGCTGAAGAGGAAGGGTGGCGGAGCATGCGAGCTTTCATTGGGGTTCTTGCTGCTTGGGTGAGCCTTGGAGGTTGCCTCCTGGCGGACGATTTGTCTAACCAGGCGTGGCAACTGGAGAGTGCCGGCAATGCGGCGGGCGCGCTGGATCTATTGGAGCGGACCGCGCAGGCCGCCCCGCAAGACGCCGCGAGTCTGCGCGATTATGCAGAGTTTCTCGATCTGCACCGCGACCCGGGAGCGCGGGCCGCTTATGAAAAATTGCTGGCCGTAATCCCGGCGGGTGATCGGGCTCCGGTGCTCCGCCGGCTGGCGCTGCTCGATCTGGAGGCCGGGGATCGCAACGCAGCGGCGCGCCATCTGGAACTCTACGGGAAGGCCGGGGGCGCAGGTCTCGCTCTGTCCACGGATATGAGCGCGCAGGCGGCCGCGCAACAAGTTATCGAGATCCCCGGGCCGCTGCGCTCATTCGCGCGGATGGCGGCGCTGTCGCCGGATCTGTCGCTGGCCGATGTGTTGCCGGCGCTGGCGCGCAACATAGTGACCAACGGCTACCAAGCCGCGGCGTCGAACGAAGCGCTGGAACAGACCGAGTATTTGAAGTTGGTGGTGCGGTATCTTTCGCAGGCGCGCGAACTCTCGAAGCTGGCGGGCAAGGACGGCATGATCGACATCGCGCAGTGCGACTCCTCGCAGACGGCCGATCTGCTGCGCGTACTGGGCTATCGCATGAGAGGCGGCTGCGGCAGCGAGGTAGTGCTCGAAACCGTAAACGCCACGCGCGCATTTCTCACCATCGATTCCGGCTTCCCCGTGGCCGGCCTGGAGCAGGCGCTGCGCACCAACCGGCCGTTCCTCTACGATTACCGCGCGACGAAAGCCCCCGTGCTATACGGGCAGGATTATTGGTTATCGGCCAAGGAACGCCAGGGCGGCGAATTCATCGACGGCTTCATCGCCGATCCGACGTTGTGCCGTTTGTATCTGGGCTTATCGAAGCTGGATCCGGAAACGGCCGATGCACTGCGGAAGGCGATTCCGGCGCAACGGATAAAAGCGTACGCCCACGTGCTGGATTTCTTCGGCGCCATGTTCGAGGTCCGCAATGGAAAAGCGATTGTGCCCGGGGGCGCGCGGTCCGAGAAGGCCTGGGGCGAAATGGCGGGCGCGACGCCGGAAAAGGGCGCCGTCTTTTTCGAGAAGGTGTTGCAGAAAGACGACGGCTGGTTGGCGAGCTATTTCGACGCTCTGGCGCGCATTAACGGCCCGGTGCGGGATTACCTGACCGAGCCCGAGCGCCTGAAGCGATTCTATGCGGCCATCCGCGGGAAAGTCACCAGTCCCGGTCCGGCGCGTCCGGTGTTCCGCTCGAATACCGACATGCTGCTGCTGACCACGCGCCTGCGCCTGGAAGCCAGCGGTAGGCCCCACGTGCCCGGCAGCCTGGAGGTGTGGAAGAACCTCTTCGTGAATCACCCGCGCGGCAAATACGACGCCAAGCTGAGCCGGGCCGCGGGCGCGTGGAAAGATCCGGACGACGTGCTGGAGGCGTTGTTCGGACTGTGCCGGAAGTCGGTGGAGAACGAGCCGCTGAAGATATTTATGGCGTTGAGCGACGTGGATCGCCAGCGCTCTACTCCGCTGGCCGCGGGGACGGTGAATCGCATGGCGCGGGAATATCGCAGCTTCGGCGCGCAATATCCGATCTTCGCCGAGGCTCCGGAGGTATCCGATAAGACGATTCTGCAGTTCCTCGATACGGCGCAAGCGATCAATCAGATGAAGGAGCAGGGCCTGCGCGCGGACACCGCGGGAACCATGCAGGCGCTGGTTTCAATGTGGCAGATTTTGTGCCGCCAGAATTCGATTGCGCCCAAGGAGGAAGACGCCGCGCTGGCGGCCGTACTGGCTCCGTTCAGCAAAATCAAAAGTGAACGGGACCTTTTCGACGGCGGACGCAGCGGCGTGCATGCGCTGCTGGCGGCGGCGAACTCCCCCGCCGGCGGGTCGGCGCAGGATCGTGCGATGGACTTGCTCGCAGGGACCGGCCCGGGCGGCGACTCCGAGGCGCACACGCAAGTTGTGGAAGAGATGATCCGCATCTTCGAATCGCAGCGCCTGGTTTCTCTCGACACGCTTTTCCAATTGGCCGACAATCTGGAGAGCGTCGCCAAGGGCGAGAAACTCAACAACGCTCTGGTGGCGAAGCTGGCGTCGCGGATTAGCGCCATCCAGTTGCCGCGGTCGGCGCTTACGGGCGCGGAAAAGAACTCGCTGTCATTCGGCTACTGGACCGAGCGGCACATCGACGCGCAACGGAAACTGAACCTGCGCGCGGCGATCGAGAAGGCCTCGAAGGATCCGGAAAAGTTAAAGGATTTACGCGGGGTGCTGGCGCCGTTTTTACGCGACACCCTGGTGGGCTTGAATTATGTGCATTACGCGCCGCCGGGTGCGCAGATTCTCTACACGAATCCGCTGTTTGTGCGCAGCCACGACTTCCTCGGCATACAGGGCGCGAGCCAGATGTGGAAGAGCACGGATGTCTTCGGAACCGGTTGGCCGTCGAGCGCCGGAGGACGCTTGGTGGGGTCGCTGGCCGGCCTGCCGTATGCGCTGGCCGAGGCCGAGCAGAACTTTTTGGTTCCCTCGCGCGAGCAGGCGCTGATCTGGGGCGACCTGGTGCCGCAGATGATGCTGAGCGCGAAGATCCCGCGCTGGTGGCGCGTTACTCCGGCCCAGGTCCACTGGGTAGGATTGCATATGAACTACGGCGCGCGGCTGGTGGCGGAATCGGGATTGAATCGGCCGCGCCGCGATGAAGTGCTGGCGCTGCTGAACCGCCACGCTCCGCCGCAACGCGTGTACGCTATCCAAAAGTTGCTGGAGCGCGGGCAGGTAAAGGATGCGCTGGATGAGATCATGCCCTCGGAATTGTACGCCATCGCCTGCGAGACCATGGAGGCGCACCCGGACGCCGATGGTTTAGTGCCGGCGGAAATCCGGCGGCTGCGCGCGGCCGATCCGGATCGCGTCACCGCGCGCGCCATCGCGAAAGCGTTCGGAACGCCGAAGCCGACGCTGGCGAACTCCTACCAACCCGAGCTGCTGTATCTGCGCACATTTCCGACGCTAATGGGTTACTCCAGCCGCATTCTGGCGGAGAGTTGGGAGTCGAATCTGTTGTACTACGCGGCGTTGGCGGACGACGTTCACATGCGTCCTGCGCAATTGAACGTGGCGATTCCGGAATGGACTCAGCAGA
>JBDTAT010000440.1:0-5629 GCA_039924505.1 Bryobacteraceae bacterium | reverse complement strand
ATAATCACGACAGAGCGCACGGGGCGCGGCGGAAAACGCCGGGACCCGCCGGGCGCGAGTTTCCGGGAGATCTATGAGAACCAATTGGGTGGCCCCACGCGCGAACGACAAGATCCGCACGCAGATGTACTATGCCCGTCAAGGGCGCGTGACCGAGGAAATGGAATACGTCGCGCGCCGCGAAAAGGTGGCGCCGGACCTGATTCGCAGCGAAGTGGCGCGCGGGCGCATGATTATTCCCGCCAATATTGCGCACACCAATCTGGAGCCTATGTGCATCGGCGTGGCATCCAATTGCAAGATTAATGCGAACATCGGCAACTCCTCCACCACGTCGAATATCGGCGACGAGCTGGACAAGCTGAGCTATGCGGTGAAATTTGGCGCGGACACGGTGATGGATCTTTCAACGGGCGGCGATATCCCGCGCATCCGCCAGGCCATCCTCTCCAATTCCCCGGTTCCCATCGGGACGGTGCCGATTTATGAAGCGCTGGCGCGCGTGCGCCGCGTGGAAGACCTGAACATTCAGGTGCTGCTGGAGGTCATCGAGGAGCAAGCCGCGCAGGGTGTGGACTACATGACCATCCACGCTGGCGTATTGGTGCAGTACATTCCGTTGACGGCCAGGCGCATCACCGGCATAGTGAGCCGCGGCGGAGCCATTCTGGCGGAGTGGATGGTGAAAAATCACCGCCAGAACATGCTGTACGAGCATTTTGAATCCATCTGCAAAATCTTTCAGAAGTACGACGTCAGCTTCTCGCTCGGTGACGGGCTGCGGCCGGGATGCCTGGCGGATGCCAGCGACGAGGCGCAGTTCGCGGAGTTAAAAACGCTGGGCGAGCTGACGCGCAAGGCCTGGGAATACGATGTGCAAGTGATGGTGGAAGGGCCGGGGCACATTCCGCTCGACCAGATTGAGCTGCAGGTGGAAAAGGAACGGAAGCTGTGCGATGAGGCGCCGTTTTACACCCTGGGTCCGCTGGTGACCGACATTGCGCCGGGGTACGATCACATCACCTCGGCGATTGGCGCGGCGATGATTGGCTGGCATGGCGCATCCATGCTGTGCTACGTGACGCCCAAGGAACATTTGGGACTGCCGAATCGCGAGGACGTGAAGCAGGGAATTATCGCGTACAAAATTGCCGCGCATGCCGCCGATATTGCTCGTCATCGCCCCGGGGCGCGCGACCGCGACGACGAACTTTCGCGCGCGCGATTCAGTTTCGACTGGAACCGGCAGTTTGAACTTTCACTCGACCCGGATACCGCGCGCGCCTATCACGATGAGACGTTGCCGGAGGAAGGGTTCAAAGACGCCGCGTTTTGCTCCATGTGCGGTCCGAAATTCTGCTCCATGAATCACTCCGCCAAGACGGCGCACTTCACGGCCGAGGAGGCCGAAGCGGTGCTGGCGGCCTCGCCCGGCTTGGTGACGCTTGCGGCTGGCGGAAGCGGCGATGGCGGATCCACTCGCAGTCGTTCCTGACGACCGTCTGCTGTTCCTGCTGATCCCGCCGCCGGAAGTAGTGGTGGAATTGTGCGCCACCCTGACGAAGGGAATGCTGGTTGCGCTTGGCGGCGGCGATGCAGTGGCTTCAGCCCGCCGCGCGCACCGGGAACTCGACAACGCCATGTTCATCACGTCGGCGCCGGAGGAAATTCCGTGGCGCGAGGCGTTCTTTACAAAGGTGATTGGCCCGGCCGCGGCCGTTCCGGAAAGTGAAATCGCGCGCGTGATGGCGCCGGGCGGCCGTCGAATCCTCTAGCCCTCCGGCCGGCGGCAAATCGATGATCGCGGCCCCGTGGCGATGTTACCGGTCCGCGCGGCCCCGTGGCGACATTACCGAGCCGCGGCCACGGGCGAGGTTACCGAGCCGCGACCACGGGCGACGTTACCGAGCCGCGACCACAGGGAGCGGTCCGTACAAGCGCCAAAATCACGCGGTCAACGACCTGGCTCCGGCTTTTCCGCGGCGTCGTCTTCCTGGCCACCGGGGTTCAGGCGATGGTAGCGGCCTCGGAAAAACGCGAGGGGCTTATCTTCGGTTGGTTCGCCGAGATGCACCACCTCGCCGACAAAGATCAGGTGATCGCCGCCGTCGTAGTGGGCATGGGGGCGGCATTCGAGCACGGCCAGCGTGGGATGCAGCACCGGACTCCCGGTGACGCCTTCGCGGTATGCGATATCCGTCCACTTATCCAATTGCGGACCGCCGAAGCGCACCGAGAGGCCGCGCTGATCTTCGCGGAGGATGTTGACGGCGTAGGCTTCGGCGTCCAGATAGGCTTGCAAGCTGTACAAATTTCGCGCCAGGCAAAACAACACCAGCGGCGGCTCGAGCGAAACCGAATTAAACGAATTGACCGTGACACCGTAGAGCATGCCGCCGACGGCGCGCGTAGTAACCACCGCGACACCGGTGGGAAACAGGCCCATTACGTCGCGCAGCGCGCGTTCTGTGACGCTCATCGGGTTGTGCCGCCGGGGATAGTTCGCATCGGATTCGATTCGTCGGCCGCTATTTTTTCTTGCCTAGAACCTGCCAGTCGGTGAAGGGCGATCGCGTGCCGCGGATATTCACATTCAGGCAGTACGGCGCGCCGGAGGAAAACGCGCGCTCTACTGCCGGGCGCACTTGATCGAGTGTGTCGATGGTCTCTCCGCCGCCGCCGAAACCCTTCATCACGATGTCGTAGCGCGTCGGGCGCAGCTCACAGGCTACCGTGGGCGCGCCATCGTTGGCGGCCGATTGCAATTCGCGCTCCAGTCCCCAGCCGGCATCGTTGCCGGCGACGATTACGATGGGTAGCTTGTGTCTAACTGCGGTGTCCATCTCGGCGATGTAGAAGCCGAGCGATCCATCGCCCGTGACCACAACCACCGGGCGGTTGGGATGCGCGGTCTTCAGCGCGAGACCGTTCGGCAGTGCGGAGCCGATGGTGCCCAGCGGGCCGAGCCGGAGCCAGCCGCCGGGATGCAATGCGGGAAACGTTGCGCGGCCCCAGTGCGAAAAATCGCCGCCATCCCAGGCGAACAATGTTTCACGCGGCAGGGCCTTGCGCAACTCGGCGTGGAATGCTGCCGGATGGAGCGGCGTGATGGATTGCGCCGCTTGCACGGCAAGATGCTGTTCCCACTCGCGCTTCCGGCCGCGAACTTCGTCGAGCCACGGAAGCGGCGTCCACGGCTTCGCGCCGGCCGCATCCAACAATGCGGCGAGCGCCGCTTTGACATCGGCGCAAATCGCCACATCGAGCGCGTGATTCATCCCCAGTTCCTGCGGGTGAATGTCCACTTGAATAAATTTGGCGGCGGAAGGGAAGAGCCGCGCGCCACCCATCGCGAGCCGGTAATCGATACGCTTGCCGAGCACGAGGAACAGATCCGCGTCCTGAAATACGCGATGCACGGCGCGATTCAATGCAGGATCGGCGTAGCCCATACACAGTGGATGATCGTCGGAGACGACGCCTTTCGCCATTGTGATGGTGTAGAGGGGCAGGGAAGTCAACTCGATGAACCGCTGCAATTCGCTTCCGGCGTCCGCCCACCAGACACCGCTTCCGGCGATGACGACGGGTTTCCGGGCCGCCTTCAGCAGCGCAAGCGCGCGGTCGATTTCCTGCGATCCGGGCGCGGCTGTCGCGTGCCCGCCAGGCAGCGGTATGGCCGCCGGCTTGTCGGTCTGCGCGAGAAAAAGATCTACCGGGATGGTCAAATGGACCGCGCCGCGGCGGCCGGCATTCGCTTCGCCAAACGCACGCCCCAGATAAAACGGGATTTGCGCGGCGTTGGGAGGCTGCGCGGCCCACTTCACCACCGGGCGCGCCATGCCCACTTGATCGATATCCTGAAATCCTTGGCGGTCGCCCAACGTAGTGGCGCGGCTGCCGCTGACGGCGATCAACGGGCTGCCGGCCAGATTCGCCGTGGCGATTCCGGTGAGCGAGTTTGTGTGGCCCGGGCCGCCGGTGACCAGCGACACGGCCGGGGAGCGCGTGATGCGGGCCGTCGCATCGGCGGCATGCGTCACGCCGGATTCGTGACGCATGTCGAGGATGGAAATGCCCTCGCGCGCCGCGGCCCCCAGCGCTTCATTCAGGTGATCGCCGACCAGCGTGAAGATGCGCGTGATCCCAAGCTGACGCAGGGTGCCGGCAAAAAGCTCCGCTCCACTAGGCATAGAGATTAAGATAGCCCGTTCCGGGTCCCGCCGGCGCGATTACGTGTGCGCCGCCTGCTGCGCCTTGAATTGCTTGAACGCCGCGCGGTTCGCGCGCAATTGTAAGACGTGCGCCTCATCGTGCGCAGTATACATCCGGAGCAAGTCGGCGAGCGTCATCGGCCCGCGTTCGGAATGAACGCCTTCGCGCTCGAACGCGGATTCGGGTAACTCCTTCAACAGGTCGTGGTTCTCTGCGCGGATACGGCGCAGCGTTTCAAGCGACTGCGATGGTTTGCGCCGCGCGTAGTCCAGATTCGCCGCCCAGGCATCCTGATCGAAGGACTCGAGCGCCGGCCGCTCCTCGGCGATCACACGGCGGAACCGCGTAGCCGCGACGATTTCGTCGTCCGCCAGGTGGGCCACAATCTGGCGGATGCTCCACTTACCGGGCGCAGTGACGAAATCCATTTCGGAGCCGGCCACTCCAGTGGTCGCCACCGCCACCATTTCCGGACCGCGCCGGAACCTTTCCAGCAAGTCTGTCAATTCACTCATGCGATTTCTCCTGGCTGAATGCGGACGCCCGGGTTCAGTAGTAGTCTGCGCAACTCATGTAATAGCCGCACGTCTCGCACAGCAGTTTGCATTTGCGCCCGGTCAGACGGGTTCCGCAGGTGGGACAGTACAACATAGGCTCGTTCTCACCCGCCCGCCGGGGCGGTTCTTCCTGCGAATCCGATTCAGGTTTGGTGGGATGCGCCGTGGAACCATTATAATGACTGCATCTCCATGATGCGGCGAATAACAGTCTTCCTATTTTGTTTTGCGCTCGCGGCGTTTGGCCAAGGCAAACCCCACGAGCGGCCCCTTCGCGAAGCGGTACGGGGCACGCGCGGCGCGGTAGCCGGCGGCAGTGAATGGGCCACGGTGGCGGGAATGCGCCTGTATTATCAGGGCGGCAACGCGGTGGATGCGGGGTTGGCCGCAATGTTCGCCGCGTCGGTAAGCGAATTTTCACACTTCGGATTCGGCGGTGAAGCGCCGATTTTAATCCGCACGAAGGCGGGGAAGGTGTATGCGGTCGCGGGAGTGGGCACAATGCCGAAACTCGCCACCGCCGAGATGTTCCGCACGCGGGCGTTAAAGCCCTTCGAAGTGATGCAGATCGACCCCGGCGGCATCAAAGGCATTATTCCTGTGGCCGGGATCATGCCGGCGCTGGTGCCTGGGATGGTGGATGCCGGCCTGGTGGCGCTGAAGAATTTCGGCACAAAATCGTTTGCGGAAGTGGCGGAGTCGGCAGTCGAGTTGACGGAGGGTCTGGCGATCGACTCCATGCGCTCCGGCAGCATCGCCCGTTCGCGCCGGTTCCTCGACGTGTGGCCCGACTCGAAGCGGCACTTCATGCCCGACGGACACATTCCCCTGCCGGGACAAATTTTCCGCCAGCCGGA
>JBDTAT010000439.1:0-4681 GCA_039924505.1 Bryobacteraceae bacterium | reverse complement strand
AAGACCTATTCCAATGAGCGGCTCGAAGCCGCCAGCCGGCGTGCGCTCCAACTGCAGGCCTGTTCTTATTCCAGCTTGCGCTCCATTCTGAAGCGCTCACTCGACAAGCAAACGACGCTGGAGCTGGATTCCGGCAAGCCCGGTCCGGGCCATGAAAACGTGCGCGGCTCCCGCTACTACGATCCACCCACGACGTTGCTGCAGTAGCACCAAACCCCCTTTCATAAGAGGAACATCGAACATGTTAAATCAACCTACAATTGAAAAACTACACACCATGAAACTGCACGGAATGGCCGACGCCTTCCGGGCGCAGGTCGAGACCGCCGATGCCGGCCAACTCGGCTTCGAGGAGCGCTTCGCCATGCTCGTCGATCAACAGTGGCTCTGGAAAGAGAATCGGGCTCTGGCTCGCCGCCTGCAATCGGCCAGGCTGAAGGAGCGCGGCGTAATCGAAGACATCGATTACCAGCATCCGCGCGGGCTGGACCGCAAGTTGTTGCGCACGTGGCTGGTGCGTTCAAAGCCGGAGGTGAGGATGGAGGCGAGCAGCAGCAGACTATAAGCAGCCACTTGAAACTGCGGCAAGCGACTCACGGCTTGGGGACTTCGCACCTGCCCCTGCGCCACGCCCAGCAGCGACTTCTCATCACGGTGATTGCACTCGATCTCCCAACGCTGGATGTAGGACTGAACCAATAGCTGCAGATCCAGATCCGGATCGGCGCAGACCGGAAACGCCGGTTGCCGGTACAGCAGTTTGGAGCCGTTGCGAAGACGGTAGCCGAGCGGCTTGATCACGATCAGAAGTAGAGGAACGTCTCCCCCCGCTTTGCGCCAATACACCGGGCCGAAGATTTTTACGGGAATCTCTCGAAGTTGGCCCGCGGCGAAACAACTGATTTTGATCGCGGGGATCGAATCATCTTGTAGAATCTGTTCCGGGGTGGGCGCCCGCGGGCCGTAGTGGCGTGGACGTCCGATGCTGGCGCCGTCGCGCTCAGCCAACGGCAAGTGCAACTTGGCATCCTTGCGAATGCGCCCGATGAAAGTGGTTCGCGGCGGCAAGTTGCGCAGCACGGCTTTATTGGTGTAGCTGCCGTCGCCGCTAATGATCAACTGCCGCCGACAAGTTTCGGGGCGCTCATCCAGACTCTGCCGCACGCGGGTCAGCGCGGCCAAGCCGGCCAGTGGAAGAGCTCGAAGCTTCTTCTCCTTTTTGTAAGCTTCGTGCATCTCCGGCGCGGCATTCTTTTTCGGTTTGATGGCCGGGGGAGCGAAGTCGAAGGGCACGGGCAAGGCGCGGGCGGCTCCCGGCGCGGGGGCCGGACTGACCAGCACGGACACTTGCACGAAACGCAGCCCGTAACAAAGATTGACGTGGAAAGGAGGCGACATCGGATCGCGCGCGAGGCCCACGCCTGGAATATGCCGGCCGGTCTTCTTGCAGAGCGTGTCATCGAGGGCGGCGATCACTGGCGCCGACGGCGAAGCCAGCAATGCGGGTAGCCGGTCAAAGATCGGATCGAACAGTTGATGGGGATTCCAGGGACTGCGAGAGCACAGACGGTAGTCGGCGCTCCCATCGAAAAACTGACGGCCGATGGCGCAGATGGCCCTGGAAGTCAGATGCAGACGCAGACAGACCAGCAACCCGAACGTGAGCCGGCGGGCACGTTCGAAAGTGCGATTTTGCGGGAACACCTTGCGCCAGTCATGGAGCAGGCTATCGTAAGTTTCCAGCAGGTTCATCGGCACTCCTTGGCGGAAGATCCGGACGGATCGCACAAGCGCTCCCGCCAGTGGCGGTGGAGCGGAAGCAGGAAGATTTGCTTGCGCACGCCTTGCGCCTTGCCGCCGCGATCCATGCGGCCGCGGCCTTGCGTGAGACCCACCTCCCTCCAGTTGGCGGCGCGATAACAGCCGCCGTGATAGCGCGTCGGATCGACCAGAGTTTCCAGTAGAACCGGCTGTGCGCGATAAGCAGCGAACCAGTCGCGCGGCACTTGGCCCGCCGCCAATGAGAGGATATGGCTGGCCAGGTTCGGCACTCGCACCCAGGGCAGAATCAGAAAGCGGCTGTGGTTCACTACCAATGGCAGGTTCGTTTGGCGGGCCGTTTGATTCCAGCCGATGCAGATATCCCGCGGCGCCATCTTCCAGGCCGCGCTGGTGAACAGCAAGCAGGCCAGCACCGGGCAAGGCGGTTGGGGGGAGCGAACAAAATAGCGTAGTTGTGCGCCGTAAGGTACCTTGTAACCGAGATAGTGGTAACGCTGAATATACTGCCGAAACAGACGGCGCTCATCGCCGCTGTCGAGCAACCGCAGTTGGACCGGAAGGTAATCGCCGATCAAGCCGATGAGCGGAGACTGCGCATCGCTCCGTTCATCCCATCCCATCGTTCGCGGACGCAGCTTCTTGGGTTGTAGTGACAACCAAGGCAGCCATCCGCGTTCCCGCAATGCCTGCAGGAATAAATAACATTCCCGGCTCTTCAGTCCTCCGTTGGGCCGGTGCCACTCCAGCAGTTCGCAAACCGTGTGTGCTAGTTCGGTCAGACTCAACGTGGAAAAGTCGTGAGTGATCTGCCGGATCAGATCCAGTTCCTCCGGCTTTACTTCCCGACCGCAGAAAGACAGACCCCCACCGATGGTCACGGGCATGATATCTTACCTGCTCGTCGCAGGCCCTCATGCTCACCTTACAGAAATCTCCCGCGAATGTTCAGGAAAATCTTTGCCGGTCCATTGCCTCGGCCCGCCTGCCGTTCTATGTCAGAAATGGCCAATCTCCAGTAACCGCTCCCAGGGAGCGGTTGGGCAGGCTATTCCAAGACAGACCCTTAATTAGCGGTTCAACTTCAGGATGGCGCGTGATCCGACGGAGATGGCCTCCACGACAATCAAATCAGCCCGGTCAGCACAACTACAGGTGCAATCGGGCACCGTGCAACCGCAAGTCAGTTCTCACGCCTGAGCGCTGAAAACAGAAAGCGAATTTCGGAATCGACCTCCGCCGGGTCCGCTAAGGTCTCCGCGATCTCTCTTAGAAAGAGGACTCGATACCGTTTGCGAAGCCGGTGGATCGCGACTTTTAGCCCCCCTTCGGTCGCGCCCATGTCGCGCGCCAGTTCGGCGTAAGGAATTTCAGCCTGGCCGAGAAGGAAAACCTTCAGCTTTTCGAAATCGTCAAGACTGCCGTGCCGGACGAACTCGTCCCTCAGGCACGAGACCACCCGGTCGAGTAACACAAGCGCCCAGCCGCGTTCGAAGATATGTTCCGGCGTCTTGTTGTCGAGCGGTTCGAACCGATATTGTCGCTCGCCGGAGGCGACTTCAAACGGCAGAATGGCGCCTGCACCGCGTTTCCGCGCCCGCGCACGATCCGCCTGATCGGCGAGGAAGAATTTGCACGAGTTCAGGAGGAAGGAACGGAATCGGCCGCGGTTGGGATCGGCGCGGTCCAGGTATCGTCCTTCGAGGATGCGGACGAAGAAATCCTGCGTGAGATCCTGGGCGTCTTGCTCCGGGTAGCCGCGCCGGCGCACGTACGCGTAAACGGGATACCAGTAGCGCTCGCATAGGCGCACCAGGGCGTCATGGCAATCCGGGCCCAGTGGATCGCTCGCTGCAACGACGAGTGTCCAACTTGTGGTAGGAAATTCGTTGCGTCCACTCATGAAGGGACGTTATAGGCGGGCAAACTCGGTTTTCGCTTGCTTGAAAAGCGGAATGTCGGGATCGGCATCTTTCCAGAGAGTGAGAAACTCGCTGTAGACCGCTTTGGCTTTCGCCGTTTCGCCGGAATCGCGAAGGGCGCGAGCCAGTTGTAGGCGGGCGGCGGGGCCGATAGGGTCGGCCAGCAGGAGTCCGGGATGGTCGAGCATTCTCTGGAACTCGGCGGCGGCCTCGCGGGGTTTGTGGAGTTGTTGGTAGGCCAGACCGCGCACGTAGGTGGGGTACATCGCGCCGTAGCGTACGTAACCGCTAACTCCCGTTTGTGCCACTTCATAAGCTTTGGACACGGTCAGGAGTTCGACGGCCTTTGCGGGGTGGTCTTGATTCATGGCGAGCAGAGCGCGCAGCGCCGGCGAGTAGCTGAAGCGAACGCAGGTATCCTCCGGATACTGCTCTTCCAGACGCGTGACTATCGCCAAGGCCGACGATGAATTCCCGGAAAGGGCGAGGGCAAAGGCCGGACCAAAGTCCACATCCCGGCCCCTTACGAGTTGCCCTGCCGCGAAAGAGTGCCGCGAGGACTCGTCCGCATACCCGTAGAGCGCCTCCGTCACGGCGGCCGCTCCCTCGAAGAGTGCGGCGTACTGCGCAAGGTGGGCCTGGCGAGCCAGAGTAACCGCCTGAATGGATGTCTGCCTGGACTGCTGCAACCGGCCTTCGTAAGCGAATACCAGAGACTCGTAATACTCGAAATCGCCAGAAGGAATATCCGAGGCCAGTTGCGCGCCCGCCTTGTCCATGGCGCTCCGGTCCCGATTCAGGAACGCCGCGAAGAACAGCGTCGCGAAGGGGTCCTTGTTAGGGAGTTTTCGCTGCGCGGCGCGCTGCATGGTGGCCTTCACCTCTTCAGGCCGGTTGAGAGCAAGATACGCCAGGGCGATACTGTTATAGCCGATCGTGAAGTCCGGGTTCATGGCAATCGCCTTTTCTCCCTCTTTGAT
>JBDTAT010000438.1:0-4995 GCA_039924505.1 Bryobacteraceae bacterium | reverse complement strand
AACAAGTCCTTTGAAAACGTCCGCGGATCACCGGGAGGTTCCGGATTCCTTTCGATCAATGCTCCCCGCCAAGAAAGCGTTGATTTTCGAGAACCCATCGCCTGACACCGCCTACCGGTCACGGTCTGCACTTTCTTTTTTCGAGGCGCGGCCGCGCAGGAACGGTTGCCCCAATACGCGCCCGCGCAACTGATACCATACGAATGGAGGCATCATATGGTTCACGTAGCATTGTTCGTTCGGCTCGAAGCGAAACCCGGCAAAGAGGCCGACGTTGAAAATTTTCTCCGCGGTGGTCTGGCGATAGTCAACCAGGAGCCAGCCACTATCGCGTGGTTTGCAATCCGTCTCGGCCCGTCCACATTCGGAATCTTCGATGCCTTCCCCGACGAAGCCGGACGTCAGGCTCATCTCTCCGGCAAAGTTGCCGCGGCCCTGATGGCCCAAGCGCCCGACCTACTCGCCAAGCCGCCTGTGATCGAAAAAATCGACGTGCTCGCCGCCAAACTCCCCGGATAGCCCGCGTCCTTCACGCCTCGTGCCGGAGCGCCGTAATCGGATCGAGCCGCGCCGCTCGCCGCGCCGGCACCCAAGCCGCCAGCAGCGCCACGCCGCACAGCGCCACAACCACCGCCGCAACCGATTTCCCATCGAACGGTGTCTCCGCGAACACCTGCGCCCGCACGATTCGCATCAGCAGCAGGCTTCCCGCCAATCCAATCGCCAGTCCGATCGCCGTGAACCGCGCCGCCATCCGCAGCACCAGCGCCACGACATCTCCGCGATTCGCCCCCAGCGCCACCCGCACTCCGATCTCGTGAACGCGTTGCGTCACATGCCACGAAATCACGCTGTAGATGCCGGCCGCCGCCAGCACCAGGCCCAGCGCGGCGAAACAACTGAACAACGCCATCGTGAATCGCGGCTGCACCGTCTCAAACCCCAGCACCTCCGCCAGCGTGATCGGCTTCCCCAACGGCGCTTCCTTGTCCAATTCCAGCGCCCGCCTCCGCACCGCATTCAAAATCGCCATCGGTTCGCCGTAGGTCCGCACCGCTAGCCGGCGCGACGGCGGCGCAAGCAACGTGTAGGGCACGAAGATGGCCGGCGCCGTCGCGTTTCGCAACCCCGCATTCCGCGTGTCGCCGAGAATGCCGATCACCGTCACATCCGGTGAGCTGCCCGCCGGAACCAGTACGCCGGGATCCCCGGGCTTCGGCAGCAGGTCCACTCTCACGTGTTTCCCGATCGGGTCCTCACCCGCCGCCCAAAGCTTGCCGGCCGCCTCATTTATCAGCGCGACATGCTCGCCGTGCGCCACCTGCTGCACCGTGAATTCGCTCCCGCGCCGCAGCGGTATCCCCAGCGTTCGCGGATAGTCGCTGCTGATCAATCCCACGATCAAATGTTTTCCCGGCGCGGCCGGCTCGCCTGCGAGCGAGTACGTGGACCACGGTCCGCCGAACGGCATCCCGCCGTTCCCCATCGCCACCGCCTCCACGCCCGGTAACGTTCTGACACGCTCCAGCAGGTTTTCGGCAAACGCATTCCGCTGCCCAATGGTTTGGTATTGCTTCGGCGGCAACGAGACGTCCACCATCAAAGTCCGCTCCGGCTGAAATCCCGGATTGATCTTCAATAGCGCGGTGAAGTTGCGGATCGCCACGCTCGCGCCCGCCAGCAGGATCACCGACAGCGCCACTTCGGCCACCACCAGCACACTGCGCGTGCGCTGCCCCTTGGTGTTCGCGCCCGCTCCCCGTCCCCCGTCTTTCAGCGCATCCACCAGATTCGGGCGCGAGCACTGCAGCGCCGGCGCCAGACCAAACAGAATGCCCGTCAGAATCGAAACGCCGAACGAAAATAATAAGACGTAGCCGTTCACCGCGATGCGCGCTTCATTCGGCACGTAAAAATCCGGCATCAGCGCGACAATCGCCCGCGTTGCGCCGATGGCGAATAGAATGCCCAGAGCGCCGCCCGCCAGAGACAGCAGAACGCTCTCGGTAAGCAGTTGCCGCACCAGGCGCGGCCGCCCCGCGCCAATCGATAGGCGCACCGCAATCTCCCGCGCCCTCGCCGTCGAGCGCGCCAGCTGCAAATTGGCGACATTCACGCAGGCGATCAGCAGCAGAAAACCAACCGCCGCGAACAGCACCCGCAGGCTTGCGCTCATCTCTCCGTTCGCGACCGTGACGTCCATGTAATTCAGTAACTGCGTGCGGAAACCGCCCGTCGGAAACTCCTGCGGTCTCTCCGCCGCCAGGCGCAAATTGAACGCCTGCAATTGTTGCTCGGCGACTTCCTTCGTGACGCCGCGCCGCAACCGCATGATCACGTTCAGGCCACTCTCATTCGTTTCGTCCATCCCCATCGGCAGCCAGAACGATTCGTTTGTAAACCATCCGAATCGCGGCGGCATCACCCCGATAATCGTATAGGGCGCGTCGTTCAAGACCAGCTTTTTACCCAGCGCGCCCGCCTGCCCATTAAACCGGAGCTGCCAGAACTGGTAACTCAGCACCACCACCGGCGCGGGTTCGCGGCCGGCCGGCGTATCGAACGGCTGAATCGTGCGCCCGATCAGCGGCTTCACTCCAAGAAAATTGAATCCGCCGCCCGACACCAGAACGCCGTAGAAATTTTCCGGACTCTGGTCGCCCGTCAGCAGCATCGGTCCGTACCCGGTCGCCATCGCGTCCGAAAAGGCCGGCAGCTTTTGAATCTCGAGAAATTCCCGGCGCGGATAAGTGTGCCATCCTTGCGGCCGCGCCTCCCGGCCCAGCACCGCCGGCGCCCAAATTTCATTTGGTTTGGCGTAAGGATAAGGGGCAATCAAAACTCCGTACACCACGCTGAACAGAGCCGTCGTGGCGCCGATCCCTAACGCGAGCGACAGCAGCGCCACCGCCGTAAATCCCGGGCTGCGTCCAAACCCGCGCACCGCGTATCGCAGATCCTGCCACAGCCGTTCCAGCCACTGCCAGCCCCACACTTCGCGGCTCTCCTCTTTGGCCAGCGCGGCGTTGCCAAACCGCCGCAACGCGGCCAGCCGGGCTTCCTCGGCTGGCATCCCCGCGTTCATATTCTGCTGCGTTTCAAAATCGATGTGTTTCTGGATTTCGCGGTCCAGTCGTGTACTGCGGCGCTTCCACCAATTCATGGCTATAACCCGCTTTCCCTATTCGCCTTCTTCCGCGAGCGGCGTCAGCACCCGCGCAATCGCCTGCGAGAATCGCCGCCACTTGGAAGTCTCCGCCAGAAGCTTCTTCCGCCCCTTCGCCGTCAGTCTGTAAAATCGCGCGTTGCGGTTGTTTTCCGATATTCCGTCCTCGGCCGCGATCAGCCTCTGTTTTAGCAGCCGCTGTAACGCCGGATAGAGCGACCCGTGCCCCACCCGCAGCGCCTCGCGCGACCGGTTCTCGATCGAGTGCGCGATCGTATGCCCATGCGCCGGCTCCCGCGCGACCGTCTGCAGTATCAATAGATCGAGGGTTCCTTGGAGCAGTTCCAACCGCCCGCGCGAGTCTTGAGCCGGCATTCGACCTATAGTGTGAAACGCCTTAGGTCGAATGTCAAGGGGAAAACCGCCCGCGGCTCGGAAAGCGCTTCCGAGCCGTGACCGTAAGGGAGCGGTTGGTATGGTTATTTCACAACGATCTCTTAGTTTGGGACAGCATGTTCTCCAATCCAGGCGCCCGCGCAGTGCCGCGCAGTTGACCGCCGGCTCCCGTCATGATCTACTGATTCCGATATGCCACGTCGTCTTCTCTATCTCGTGCTCGCCATTGCCATGGCGCTCGGCGGCATCGCCTGGCGCAGTAATCGCGGCCGCGCGATGAACTTGGCCGCCGCTCCGCTTCCCACCGCACAAGGCCAGACCGGCGGTGGCATCGCCATCAACGCCACCATGGTCGGTCACGAGTACAGGCAGGACGATTCACCCGAAATCGCCGCCTCCTCCGACGGATCGATGTGGGCCGCATGGCTCAGCTTTGCGGGCGACCGCGACGACGTCGGCATCCGCCATTACAAAGACGGGAAGTGGAGTTCGCTGCTCTGGGTTCCCGGTACCAGCGGCGATAATTGGCTGCCGCAGGTCGGCGTTGACGCCTCCAATCGCGTGTGGGTCGTCTGGTCGCAGCAGCTCGCTGGCAACTGGGATCTCTATGCGCGCCGCTTCGATCCGGCGCCCCAGGAGTGGGGACCGCTGCAGCGGCTCACCTCCGATCCGCTGCCCGACATCAATCCGCGATTGGCGTCGAATGGTAAAGGCGGCCTCGCCGTTGTCTGGCAGGGATTCCGCGGAACGTCGAGTAACGTCTTCTTAAAGACGCTCACCGGCGACACCTGGTCAAATGAGGTTCGCGTCACCAACCGCGATGCCGACGACTGGGAGCCGGCCGCCGCCTATGACAGCCGCGGCGCCATCTGGATCGCCTACGACAGCTACAAGAACGGGAACTACGACGTCTTCTTAAGTAAGGTAAGCGGCGCCGCGGTGGACGGCCCGGAAATTAGCGTCGCGACCACGGCGCTGTTCGATGCGCGCGCCACCGTCGCGGTGGATACTTCGGATCGAGTCTGGGTGGCCTGGGAACAGGGAGCGCCCAACTGGGGCAAGGACAATGGCTACGAGGTCCGCAAGAATCAGCCGGGCGTCCCGCTAGGCGGCCATCGCGCGCCGCGCATCCGCTGCTACGTGAATGGCGAGTGGAAGGAGACGCAAGCGCCATTGGCTGCGGCATTCCCGCGCGGCGAACAGACCACCTACCAGCCGCACGTTTTCTCCGATGGCCGCGGTTCCATTTGGGTCGCCGCAAAACCGCATCTCACCGGCGGCGAGGGGCGCGCTCAGAACGGATACTGGGAATATTGGATGACGCATTTCGATGGCGCGAAGTGGTCGCCGGCCTTCGCGCTGCCCGATAGCAAGGGCCGCTCCAGCACGCGCATCGGAGCGGCCGTCGATAAAAACGGAAATTTTTGGGCCGC
>JBDTAT010000437.1:0-4609 GCA_039924505.1 Bryobacteraceae bacterium | reverse complement strand
GAGAGCTTCCCAGGCCCGACCGCGCACGTTGGAATCACTATCTGTTTGGGCAACTTCGAGTAACCGGTCGCGCACTTTCGCGGGCAATTCAATCTGACGAAAACTAGTGGCGGCTTCCAGGCGGTATTCGACGCAAGCGCTGCCGAGCAGCGTCAAGCGCTCGTCGAGCGGCAATAGATCCGCCGGCGGCGGCGCCGCTTCCGGGTACAACTCCCAGATGTCGAAAGAATCGGGCTCGGCAGGCAATGGTTCATCGCGCAATAAGTCGATGGCCGATTGAATCTCGATGCGGAAACTCTTATCTTCGGCCGGGACCTCGGCCAGTAGCCCATGCAACGCGGGACTCGCGGCGGCATCGCCATACACGCCGAGCAGAAATGCGCCTTCCGAAGCGCTATATTCCAACTGCTCCCGCAACACGCCGAGAATGCGCGGGTCGCGCACGCCGAGCGACGCGAGAACGAAAGCGGCTTCGGCCCCCTGCTCCTCATCCAACTCGCGGTAGAGCGCGAGCATTGGCTCCAGCGCGGCAACTCCCAAGGCCGCGATGGCCTCGGTCAGCTCGTCGGGCGGATCCTCGGGCGCCTGACGAAATAGCGCCATGAAAAATGGCAGCGCCGCGGTGGTACGCAAGTGGCGGAACATGGAAACCAGATCGAGGTCCAGACCAACGGTGTCGCGCTCGTGGTTTTCGACGGCGAAACGCGCCAAATCCTGCGCTACTGCGGGGCCGCGATCGAGGACAGCGTGAACGAAGCGCCGGTCCACCCCAACGTGGCCCAACGCGGCCGCGCGCAACAAGGCCGGAACGGAAACGCCGTCGAAGCCGGCAGGAACTGGAAAATCGTCGGTGGCAACGGAATTCATCTTTGAGAATACTGACGCCAAGGGAGCCTAGTAAGTCGCGCGGCCGCCGCTCGCGTCATAGCACTGCGCCGTAACGAAGGAGCAATCGGGGCTGGAGAGAAAATGCACTACAGCCGCGATCTCCTCGGGCTTGCCCGTGCGCCGCATGGGGATACGCTGCGTCATATAATCCACTTGGGCGGGCGTCAATTGGTCGAGAATCTTGGTGTGTACGACGGCAGGCGCTACGGCGTTCACGCAAATTCCGTCGGTGGCGACTTCCTTGCCAAGCGACTTGGTAAATCCGATGACCGCGGCTTTGCTGGCCGAATACGCCGTCATGTTGGGATTGCCTTCCTTGCCGGCAATAGAGGCGATATTGACGATGCGGCCATACTTGCGCCCGCGCATGTGCGAGATGACGGCGCGCGAGCAGTAGAAAACGCCAAACAGATTGATATCGACGACGCGGCGCCAATCTTCGTCGGTCTGCTCCCATAGCGGCGCAGCTTTGCCGCCGATGCCGGCGTTATTTACCAGCACATCGATGCGGCCGGTCCGGGCCAGCACATCCGCGACCGCACGTTCCACCGACGCGCGATTGGCGACATCGATTTCGACGCCAAATGCCGCGCCCCCGATGGAGCGCGCGACCTCGGCCGCGCCGGCGCCATTTAAATCGGCGGCTGCAACCGCGGCTCCAGCCTCCGCCAGACGCCGCGCGATGGCCTCGCCGATACCGGTGGCCGCGCCGGTGACAATCGCAGTTTGGCCTTCGAGCGAGAAGAACATCGCCTGCTACTCTTCTTTCGCCACGTGAACCGTCAACTCCACGGTCACTTCGCGATGCAAGCGAACCGGCACCTTGAATTCGCCGAGCGTCTTGATCGGCTCATCGAGCTGAATCTTACGCCGGTCGATTTTGTAGCCGTCCTTTTCGAGCGCGTCGGCCAGATCCTTCGAGGTGACCGAGCCGAAGAGCTGATTGGCGTCGCCCGCTTTCTGGCGAATGGTGATGGAGACATCGCCCATCAGCTTGGCCAGGTCGGAGGCTTCGGATTTCACCTTGACTTCACGCCGCAGATGGGCCTGCCGCTCCTGCTCCACGATCTTGCGATTGGATTCGTTGGCGGCCACGGCCAGCCGCTGTGGCAGCAGATAATTCCGCGCGTAGCCGGCCGCGACGTTGACTAAATCTCCACGGCTGCCTAGTTTTTCGACGTCGTCTCTGAGAATGACTTCCATGCTGGTATCCTTCCGCGCACCGCGGACGGCGTTTCCGGCAGACCGGATGACGCCGCCAGCGCAGGCACGCTTGAAATTTAGATCGGCGACGCGAAGGGCAGCAGCGCGATATTCCGCGCCTGCTTGATGGCTTCGCTCAGCCGGCGCTGATGGGGCGTACAGACGCCCGAGATGCGCCGCGGCGTGATTTTGCCGCGCTCGGATGTGAACGAGGAAAGCAGCCGCACATCTTTGTAATTGATGTCGTCGATCTTTTCCACGCAGAACCGGCACACTTTTTTGCGCCGGAAATATTGCTTCTTGGTTCCGATGGCTTTGTCGCCGCCGGTGGGCCGCTGCGATGCGGCGATGGGCCTACCGCCTCTACCTTGTTCCGCCATATAATTCCATTCTCCTCAATATTAACCCGGCGTAGCCGGCGCCACAGGGGCGCCGGCTACGCCCTCGGCAACCACTCCCTTGCGGTCGCGGCTCTGATACGATTCGTGGAAGTTCGCGGCGCTCTCGACATACTCTGAACGCCCGTAAACATTAGGGAAAACGCGCATCCCCAAAACTTTTCCGTCAGTTTTGGGCACGAATCCAACTCTGTTGGTGCTACTCGTGGCCGGCCACCGGTTCGCCTGGGATGGGAACGGCCGGCTCGGCGGGCGGCGCTGGGGCTCCGGGAGCAGCCGCCGCTGGAGTGGCCGGAAGGGCCGGCGCCGCCACCGGAATCGCCGGCTTGCGGTGCGCCCGCTTCTCGCGCGCCTTTTTGCGCTTGTCGATTTTCTTCAGGCGTTCATCGATGCGGACGGTGATGAATTTCATCACCAGATCGGAGGATACGCGCAGACGCCGCTCGATCTCCCGGACCGCCTCCGGACCGGCGGAAAATTGGATCAGGATGTAATAGCCTTCCGACCGTTTGGACACCCGGTACGCCAGCTTCCGCACACCCCACTTATCCAGCTTTTCGACCGTGCCCTGCGCGCCGGTGATAATGGCCTTCAAATGTTCAACCAGCGGATCGATCTCTTCGTCGGTCGCATCCGGCCGGACGATGAACAACTCTTCGTAGATTCTCATTCTTCCTCTTGTTGTAAGCCTCGGGCGCGACGATTAAATTTCGTCATGGACTTTTCGACGCCTTCCGCAAGTATGGACTCGACCGCTTCGGCCGCCAAGCCGACCATCTCGTCCACTTCCTTCCTCTGCCCGCGCCCGAACGGCGCGAGCACGAACTTCGAGCCATCCGCTACCGGATGGCCGGGATGAATGCCCAGGCGAACCCGGGCGATTTCGCCGGTGCCCAAACTCTGGATGACCGACTGCATTCCGTTGTGTCCGGCCGCCGACCCCTTCGGCTTAATCCGGAAGGATCCGAACGGTAAATCCAGCTCATCGTAGATCAGCAGCAGCCGGTCCGCGCTCAAACTGTACCGCTCAACCAGCCCCTTTATCGAGGGGCCGCTCAAATTCATGAACGTTTGGGGCTTGGCCAGCGCCACCGGCTTTCCGGCAATCGTCCCCACTCCGACAAACGCCATATTCTGTTTCCGGCCGACCTTGATCCCGTTCCGTTCCGCCAACCGGTCCAACACCAGGAACCCCAGATTATGTGGTGTAGATTCGTACTCCGATCCAGGATTGCCAAGACCGGCCACCAGAAACTCCGGTTCCATCCGGGCCGCCGGCTACTTCTTTTTACCCTTGGCTTCGGGTTCGGCCGCGACTTCCTCGTCCTTCTTACCCTTCTTGATAATTTCGGGTTCAGCCGCCGCCGGAACACCTTCCGCCACGACCTCGGCAACCGGCTCAGCTTCGGCCTTGATAGCTACGACGTGCGCGATGACGTGGTCGGGAGACCCGGTCAGCTTCGCCGATGCGGCCATCGGAATCTCGCCGACGCGAACGCTTTGACCGAGCATCAGCTCGGTAACATCGACGGTAAAATGCTCTGGAATATCCTGCGGCAGGCACTCGATCTCGATTTCGCGAGTGATCAGCTCCAGCAGTCCGCCCTGCTGCTTGACGCCCTTCGGCTCCCCGGTGACCTGCACGGGAACCTTGACGGTCAGCCGTGCGGCCAAATCGATCCGCTTCAGATCGACGTGCAGCAAGTTGGACTTGATGGGGTCGTTCTGCCAATCGACAATCATGACGGGCGTATTTTCGCGGCCCGCGACGTCGATATTGAAAATAGTGTTGTGGCCCGTGTTGCTGTTTAGAATACGGCCGACTTCCTTGGGGCTGACCGACAGCGCAACTGGATCCTTACCGGCGCCGTAGAGGACCGCCGGCGCCAGACCGCGCACGCGCAGCCGCCGCGCTTCGTTCTTGCCGCGCGTCTCGCGAGCCTCGGCTGAAATCGTAATGTCTTTCTTCATAAAACCCTTTCCGTCAACAGTGGCGCGGAGCCCGGCCCGCGCTGCTTGCTTCTAAAGGAACTCGCGCAAAACGGAGTGCGGCGCGAAACAATTCCTTCCCGAACCGTCGTGCGCGCCGCACCCATTGCGCTTTTGCGGAACTCGCGCAA
>JBDTAT010000436.1:0-2700 GCA_039924505.1 Bryobacteraceae bacterium | reverse complement strand
CATTGCCAGCAGCGCCACTACTTGAAGCAAATGGTTCTGAACGACGTCGCGGATCTGGCCGGTGTGATCGTAAAAAGGCCCTCTGCCGGCAATCCCGAAGGTTTCCGCCATCGTAATCTGCACACTATGGACGTAGTTTCGGTTCCAGATTGGCTCGAGGAACGTGTTGGCAAATCGGAAGAAGAGCAAGTTTTCGACGGCTTCCTTACCCAGAAAATGGTCGATGCGAAAGATCGCAGGCTCGGGAAAGACCGCGTGCAACAGGGTGTTCAAGTGCCGCGCCGACGCAAGGTCCTGGCCGAAGGGCTTTTCGACGACGACGCGGGCCCCTTGCGCACACCCCGATTTTCCCAGTTCCTCCACGACGGCGCCAAAAAGATTTGGCGGGATGGCCAGGTAATGCGCCGGGCATTTGGCGCCATTGAGCATCTTGTGCAACGCTTGAAAGGTTGCGGGATCCTGGTAGTCCCCATCGATGTACTGAAGCAATTCGACCAGTTTCGCGAAGGCCGCTTCATCCACGCCTCCGCCATGTTGAGCCAGGCTGTCATGCGCGCGGGCGCGAAGCTGCTCGATCGTCCAGCCGGATTTCGCCACGCCGATAACGGGCACGTCGAGGTTTCCGCGCCGGATCATGTTCTGCAAAGCCGGAAAGATTTGCTTGTAGGCGAGGTCGCCGGTTGCGCCGAAGAAAACCAAAGCGCCGGAGGCAGGCGCGGGCGCGCGCTTTCTGCTCATTACTACATCTTGTGTGGGCTTCTCACTCATCCCTTGCGGCTCCTTGCCGGAAACTGGCCAGCCCGAGGTGTGAGTTTTTTCTCCCACAGCCGATGCCCTCCGATAAAAGCGTTCCGGTTATCTCCGGGCCGGGTTCCCGGCGGCAGCTTCTTCATAATATGGACGTTTCCGCCGCCCAACACTACGGATTCGGCTTCCAGAGCGATCTTGAGCCGCTCGACGACCTCAGCCACGTAACGCCGCCACTTCTTTTTTCCCAGCCGCTTCAGCCCGCGAACGCCAACGTAATCTTCGTATGTTTTCCCGTTCTTGTACGGAAGATGGGCCAGCTCCATCGGTTCGAGTATCCCGTCAACGATCATGGCCGAGCCAAGACCGGAGCCCAAACCGAGAAAAAGCATACGGCCCCCTTGGTAGCTTCCGAGCGCCTGCATGGCAGCATCGTTGATGAGCTTGACGGGACGGCCGAACGCCTTGCCGAAGTCAAAGCCCACCCAGCCGGCGCCCAAATTATAAGGTTCCTCCAGCGGCCTTCCGTGCGTCACCGGCCCTGGGTAGCCGATCGAGACCACGTTATACTTCCAGTTTTTTACGCTGCGCTTCACATCCCGCACCATCTTGGCCGCGGTCATTTTCGATCCGGAGGGAATCTTGCGCTCGTCGTGTTGTCCGGTTGCCAGCACCTTGACATGCGTCCCGCCGACGTCAATCACCAGAACCTTGACAGATTTTTTTCCTGAGGCGGAGTTCACGCCTTCTTCTCCAAGTGACCGCCGAACTCGAACCGCATGGCGGAGAGCAGCTTGTCGGCGAAGTCGTCTTCGCCCCGGGAACTGAACCGCTGGTAGAGGGCGGCGCTCAAGACCGGGACCGGCGTTCCTTCTTCGATGGCTGCCGCGATGGTCCAGCGGCCCTCTCCCGAATCCGACACGCGTCCTGAAAACTTGGCAAGATCGGGTTGACCAAGAAGCGCGATGGCGGTCAAGTCCAGCAGCCACGAAGCGATGACGCTTCCGCGCCGCCATACCTCGGCAATGTCGGGCAGGTTGAGGTCGGATTGATAATTCTCGGGATTCCGCAGCGGCGCCGTCTCGGCGTCGCCGGTCCCGCTATGCTGCTTACCCGCGTTTGCGTGCCGCAGAATGTTCAGACCCTCGGCATAGGCCGCCATGATGCCGTATTCGATGCCGTTGTGAACCATCTTGACGAAATGCCCGGCGCCGGAAGGCCCGCAATGGAGATACCCGTCCTCGGCGGTGCCCCTAACCTTTTCGCGTCCCGGCGTGCGCGGGATATCGCCGCGTCCGGGAGCCAGGGTCTTGAAAATCGGATCGAGGCGCTGTACTGCGTCATCGTCACCTCCGATCATCATGCAGTAACCGCGATCGATTCCCCACACGCCGCCGCTGGTTCCCACGTCGAGATAGTGAATACCTTTCGGCTTCAGCTCCTTGGCTCGCTGGATGTCGTCGATATAATGAGAGTTGCCTCCATCGATGACGATGTCTCCTGGCTGCATGTGGGCGGCAAGGTCGTGCAAAGTAGCCTCCACCGCCGCGGCGGGCACCATCACCCACACAGCGCGCGGCGGCGTCAGCTTGGCAACGAAATCGTCCAGCGAAGCGGCCCCCATCGCGCCTTTACTGGCCAACTGCGTGACGCTCTCAGCCTTCGTGTCGAAGACCACACACTGATGGCCGCCCTTCAGCAGGCGGGTCACCATACTGGCGCCCATCCTCCCCAAACCAATCATTCCCAGTTGCATTTTCACGCTCCTTCTCTTAATAAAGATTTTGCGCGCCTATCCCGCGCTCTCATTTTATCGATCACGGCGCTCCCGGCACAGGCACAAAATGTTTGGTTCTTTTCTCGATCAACTGCCGGCCAGATAGCGGTGTACAAACGTCACCGCCATTGCGCCCTCACCAACCGCCGACGCACAACGCTTAACAGCCCCGTGCC
>JBDTAT010000435.1:0-4991 GCA_039924505.1 Bryobacteraceae bacterium | reverse complement strand
GTCGCCGCGGTACACGTCCACGACATAGCGCGGCTTGGGCGGTTCTTTCTTTTCGATCGCGGCTTTGGGTTTACCCGCATCCTCGCCGGTGAGCCGGGACCAGACGCCGTTATCGCGCACGTTGGGAAGTTTGCCGCGGGCCGGTCCCAGCGAGAGAGCCTGGGCGGTGGTTGGCCCGACGCCCGCCGACTGGGAGTGGTCCAGCGGATTGCGCAAGGCGAGGCTGATCTTTCCTTCGTTCTTGGCGAGTTCCAACATGCGGGCTTGCTCGGGGGTGACCAGCAGAGTAGCGGCGTGGGTGGCGGCGCGCGAAACACGCGCGTCGGCATTCGCGGAGGACGAGGAGATTTCGGTGGAGCGGCCGATGGCCAGCACCAAGATGTCCTGCAGAATGGTGGACGTGACGGCTTCGTTCAGCGAGCCGGGCCGGGTGAACAAGACATCGACGCGTGAACGAGGCTCGATGAGTCCGGCGACTCCGCTCATATCGTTCACCGAAACCGCGATGGCGCGCATACCGGGCGCGATGGAGGAAGGAAGCCCGTCGACGCCAACGAAATAGGTCAGTTTCATGGCGGTGAGGGTTTCGTTGGCGCTGACGGGATAGATCAGAGCGTGGTCGAGAGCCTGCTTTTCGTCGATGACGGCGCCGCGCGGCAGATCGCGCTCGAGAATCCGTACTAACTTGACGTCGGATTTTTTCAAGAGCGTGCCGGAAGGCATGTCGCGGGCGGCGGCTACGACCTTGAGAGTTTTTTCGGCCTTGGGCGCCTTGGTTTGGGCGTAGAGAAACCAGGTAAGAAGCGCGGCCGATACCCAGGCGGCGGCGAAAATCATCAACATTTTTTGACGATCCATAGGCGGTCCTGTTTACGATGGCTCCTTGTTTGTATGGCGGCCTACCGGAGACCGCTCCCTCACGTGCCCAGAGGGCGCCCGGGCTCGGAAGCGCTGCCGCTCAGATGCGCCGGATTGGACGACAGGCGGCACGCTCGCGTTTGGGTTCTGCAGCAATGTCGCGACGCTATCCTTATATATGACTTGCCAGCCGAGTTGTTGGAGCGCGGGGATCAACGAATAATCGTCCGGCAACAGGGCATGGGTAAAGTGAAAGTCGGCGAGTTGCCGGCGCCAGCCGGGCCGCACTTCGAGCAGCCGGATATATTGCCGCATGAATTGGGCGCCGTAGAAATCGCTGCGGCCGTCGAAGAACACTTTGCGGCGTCCGTCGAAACGATAGATCAGATATCCGCCGAACTTGTCGGGCGCGAGAATGCGGGCGCCGGCGGGCAGCCGGTTCACTTGCGCGGCGGCGGCGACCGGAAACCGATCGGGCGGGAAACCGGCGTGGGCGGCTATCGCGGGGATGCGGGCCAGTAGCAGGCTGGCAAGAATCACGAGCGGCGCCAGCGCGGCGCCGGAAAGCCGCAGATCGATCGCACGCAAGTTGTCCGAATAGGTGAGGAAAGCGGCACGCGCGCGATCGAGGCCGCGCGCGAGACCGGTGGCTTGGCGCAGCGCTTGCGTAATGGCGCCGTTGGCGAGCGGGAGCAACAGCAGCGCTACGAGAGGCAATCCGCGGGCCGAGCGTAACGCGAGCGCGAGAAAAAGTACTGCGAGCAGGAAGTGCGCCAGTTTCCGTTGTGTGAGCGCGAACACGCCTCCGGCGGCGGCGAGAGCCAGCGTCAGCATAATTTGAAACGAACCGGCCGCGTGAAAGTTGAAGCTCTGAAACTCGCCCACATGCGCGAGGAGCGCGGCATCCGAGAGATAGTGGATGACGTGCATGTGGAGACGCCAACCATAAGGATTGACGAGCGTGCCGGCGGCCGAGACCAGCGCGGCATAAAGAAACCAGCGGGCGCGGCTCCGTTCTAGAGCGCGGTCTTCCTGCCAGATGAAGGGGCGCAGCAGATGGGCAATGGCGTACAACCCGGCGATGATCGGGGCGAGGAGAAAACTTCCATGCAGATTGGCCCACAAGGCGCTGCCGAGGAAGATCGCCAGCGCGTGGGGAACGCGGAAACGCTGGGGCGCGGCCTCCGCTGCCCACAGCGCGGCCAATAGCAGCAGCCAACTGAAAATGTGCGGCCGCGCGAGCCAGTGCAGATTCGTAGTGGAGAGCATCGGGGTGGCCATGGCGCAGGCAATGAGAAAACTTCCGCCGGCTGCCCACGTGAGGCGGACCCACATCCACGTCGCAGTGGCAATCGCGAGGGCGAATAGCACCGCGACTCCGGCCGGCCCAGCGATCCGGTGCGCGGCGGCGGTCACGACGTCAGAGCCCCATTCCCAATCGAGCCACGGCGCGCCCGCGCGGGTGAACGAGTACGGATCGGTGCGCGGCAATGAGCGGCTGTTCAAAATAGATTCTCCGGTCCGGATGTGCCAGCCGGTGTCCGAGTCGCGGTAGAGCGCTTGAAAGCCGTCGAAAACAAACAGGCAATACGCGAGTGTGACGATGGACAAACCGAGCGCGAGGTCGGGGAACCACCACCACAAACGCGCGGATCTCCGGGTTTCGGCGCGATGCGTACAAGTAATCGAACAGTCCAGCGCTCCACTGGGAACCGGCACAAGATCCCGCAAGATGGATTACTGTCCGGTCGCTCCGATGCTGGCCAGTCCCTGCGTAATGCTGGAATACAAGCTGACGATCGCGGTGGATAGTTGGTTGACGGTAGTGATCAGCGCCAGCCCTACGGCGGCGACAATCAGAGCGTATTCGACAAGGTCTTGCCCTTGTTCGTCTTTAATCAGCCGAATCACAAACTCTTTCATCGCTTCCTCACTCCTCAGGTTTGGGGGAAGCGGCTTGCGCCGCCTCGTTGGTTGTTTTTCCGATTACCGTCTCTTGCGGCGTTTCTGGCTTGCCGCTTATGGATCTACTTGAAGATAACGCGATCCGCTTGCGATGGGTTACGGGCGCCGGCATTTCCGCGATGGTGGCAGGCTTACCATCCAGCTCCGAAACCAACCGCAAATTGTCCAGCGCGGCCGGGAAGTCCTTCTGAAAACTAAACGCGACGTTCAGTTCCTGGCGGGCCTCGGTGTAGCGGCCCTGTTCGATAAGAACGGCGGCGAGGTTGTTATGCGCGGTGGCCGGACCGCTGACGGATTGGAAATTCAGCAACGCCTCTTCCAGGGAACCCGCGCAAAACGGAGTGCGGCGCGAAGCAGTTCCTGACTCGCCCGGTGGCGCGCACCGCACACTTGGCGCTTTACGGTTGCCGGCCGCGCGAGCATCTGAAGCGCGATCGGCGGCCGCATGATCGCCTCCGGCAGAACCAATTCCAGAGTCTTTTGCCGATCCAGCCAGCGCGATCCCAAGATTGTCGCGGGCGATTTGCGAGTGCGGCTCCACGGATAGAGCTCGGTGGAATTCATCCGCCGCCTGCTGGTTTTTTCCCTGCAACAAAAGATTGTAGCCCAGGTTGTTATGGATAGCGGCGGTCTTTGGTTCCAGTACGAGAGCCGCGCGGTAGGCGTACTCGGCATCGGCGAAATCGCCGAGTTCGTCCCTGACGATCCCCAACTCGGAGAGCACGCTGGCGGGAGTATTTTTAGGATGAGAGTTCCAGTACGCGAGCAGCAGCGCAGCCGCTTCGCCCGCGGCGTCTATGGAGCGGAGCGTTTGCGCGGCCAGCACCGGCACCTTGGTATTGTCCGGGAAACGCCGGGCGGCCATGGCGTAATGATCGAGCGCCAATTCCGGAGATCCCCGTTGCCGGTAATGCGCGGCTAGCGCCAAACGCGCTTCCAGATCGTTGGGGTTCTTGATCAGTTTCTGGCGGAGCGATTTGGCGATGATGTCGCCATCGCCCAGATCCACGGCGTTTGAGGACTGGCGCGCGGACAATGTGGCGGGCGCAGGCGCCCGGCGCCGGGATTTGGCCGAGGGACGCGCCACCTCGACCTCATGCACACACGAGACTAACGCGAAGGAGGCGGCGATCAGCAGCCCGTATTTACGCATCGTATTTTTCCAGCTCCAACTGGTCGCCGACGGCGGTGGCGGTGGAGTCGGCCATTCCGGCGGGGAGTTCCAGTACCGAGTGCGCCAACAAGCTGACGGCGATTCCACGGCGTGGCATCGCTTTACGGATCTTCAGGATCTTTCGCGCCTTATTCAGAAACACAACGTCAATGGAAAACTTCATGCCAAACGTATGGACCGCTTCACAGGGGACGATCCAGAGTCCCTGGCCGGCTTCGAGACCGGAATGTTTCAACAGGCCTCTCCGGCGCCGGGCGCTTGTGTCGGCAATTTCCGCGGAATCGGCGAGGAGAGTGCCCCGCGTCACATTCCGGACCCGCAATCCTGGCAATTTAGATTCAACCCTACGGAGAGCAATTAGTCGCGGTTGGCGGCCGCGGAGTGAAGGCGGCGCCGATGAAATCGAAACCTACGCTGGTCCACGGCCTGTGCGCTCTCTGGCGATTGCTCCTTGTTGGTGAAACTTATGTCAAACCGTAGGGTTTAGGGTATCTTATAAGGTGTGCAGAGGTCAATTTGCAAGTTACGATAGCCGTGTTCCGCGGCGTGCTGGCGATTTCGCTGCTGGCGCCCGCCGTTGCCGTGCTGCGCGCGCAATCGGCAGGAGCGACGTTCGGCACGGTGATTCCGCTCGGCGGAACGCCCAGCGATCTGGTGCTGGACGAATCCCGAAGCCGGCTCTACCTGGTTAACGCGAATGCGAATCGCGTGGATGTCTACGACTACGCCGCAAAGCAATTGCTGGGATCCATTCCAGTAGGCCGGACCCCGCGGGCGGCGGCGATGTCGATGGACAACTCCACGTTGTATGTGACCAACAATGGCAGCGCGACGCTGAGCCTGATTACTCTAGGCGCGGGTCTGGGATCGCTGTCGCAGACCATCACGCTGCCGGCGAAACCGGAAGGTGTGGCAGTGGGCATCGACGGCCGCGCCGTGATTACAACCGAAGGCTCGGGAACGAACAGCGCGAATAACACGCTGCTGATTTTCG
>JBDTAT010000434.1:0-2678 GCA_039924505.1 Bryobacteraceae bacterium | reverse complement strand
ACAAGCCGACCGTCTATTTCGGCGTTTACGGAGGAGCCGAATGGACGGGAGCCGCGTTTGATCCCGGCTCACAGCGGCTCTACATTAGTGCCAACGATCTTCCTGCGATTCTTACGGTGGCGCGGTTTAGGCGGCGCGATCGGAACGCGCCACCCACTCCCGGCGCGAAGGCATACAGGCAGTCCTGCGGCGGTTGTCATGGCGTTGCCCGCGACGGAATCGGCGTCGCTCCCAGCCTCAACGGGTTGTCGCAGCGCTTCAACGATGCACACGTGCTTCAGATTATCCGGAATGGACGGGATTCGATGCCGCCGGTGAAGGGAATCTCCGAACAAGATCTTTCGAGATTGCTCGATTATTTATTTGATCGCGACTTGCCTCCCTTTCCCTCGGGAGCGCACTCCGAAACCATCGCGTTTTCCGCCAACGGCTATCCGAAACTCTACGATAGCGATGGGTATCCAGGCAGTAAACCGCCTTGGGGCACTTTGAACGCGCTGGATCTTAGCACCGGCAAACTCGCGTGGACCGTGCCGCTCGGTGAATATCCGGAGCTCACGGTGCGCGGCATACCCAAGACCGGCACGGTGAACTTCGGCGGCGCCATGGTTACCGCGGGAGGATTGGTGTTCTGCGCTGGCACGCGCGACCGGAAAATTCGCGCGTTCGACCAAAACTCCGGACAGGAACTTTGGTCCCACGACCTGCCGCTGGGCGGCTACGCTCCCCCGGCTACGTACGAGGCCGGGGGAAGGCAGTACGTGGTGACCGCTGCAACCGGCGGCGGGAAACAGGGAGGCAAGAAAGGGGATGCCTATGTTGCCTTTACTCTGCCAATTAAGTCGCGTTGATCACCCAACATGAATAAGGCAGTGGACCCCGGGCTGATCGCCACGCTGAAAGAGGATGTGATTCCGTGGCTGGAGGCGAACGTGGCCAAGACGCCGGAACAGGAGCGGCGGCTGGCGGAAGATGCGCGAACTCACTGGTTCACCATGGTATTCGACCGGGAAGGTTACAGTCCGGAGTTCTTCGAGCAGATGTGGAAGAAGCGGATCGCCATTTTAACCTATCATAAGTTCCCCCAAGACGATTGGCGCAGTGAAGAGTTTGCGACGACAACCTCGAACTGCCCGGCGGAGAAACGGTGACCCTGAAACTGGCCAAGCTCGGCGCCCGGCTCCTCTGCGCATTCCGATGATGTCGATCGGTTATTCCGATCTGATACCGATCAGTTCGGAGCGAAGCGACGCAGGGCACCCTCAGTGTGAAACAGTGATCGACATCCGTCGTGAGTTTTGTTTATTTTTTTGTCTTGATGCCGGCCAGGACCTTGAACTTACGCGCCAGGACCGACATCCCCATTTGGCGCCAGTATAGAACATTCCGGCCTTAAGATATTCTATTTAATTTGTGACAGGTTCTTAGTCTCAACTTGAACGCGACTTATAATAATCGTCGGGATCACCCGACGTATGCACCGTCGGATATCTACTTCCGAATTCCCACTGATCGCTTGGCCTCCGCTTCGGCCCTCTCTTCTGCCTGTTTCCCCAGCGCCGATATCGCTTCCCGGATCTTCACTAACCGGCTTTCGCGTCTCGCCGACTCCTCTGATAACTCGTCGCTTCGACAACCATCGCCGCAGCGATTTCAATAAAAGTCTAGCGTTTCACGGCCTATCCGCCCCATTCTGTGACCCATCCGCCTTTGTTTCAACGAGTGCAAGCGCGGTGACGCCTCCCCTCTCGCGTTAATAGTGGCGACCGCACGATCTTCAGGCGACCTCGATGTCCCAGCCCAGTCCGGGGCGGTCTGAGGGACGCGCATAGATGCCTTCCGGCCCGCGGGTCATGTGATTATCCTCCTCGAAGCGCGCGTAAACTTCGGGCGGTCCTCCGGGGGGCGGCATGAATGTCTCCGCCCAGGGACTGTTGGTCGTCGCCATGATGAAATGAATGCAATCGGAGGAACCGCCCCCGTGTGGGATAACAGGAATGTCGTAGGCGGCCGCGAGCGCCGCGATGCGTCGTAATTCCGTCATGCCGCCGCACCAGTGGATATCGGGCTGCCAGATCGACGCGGAGCGATGCTCCAGAAGCTGGCGGAAGCCATAGCGTGTGTAAATGTGCTCGCCGGTTGCAATGCGGGTGGAATTGATCTCGGCATTGAGCCGCCCGAAACCCGCGTAATCGTGCGGCTGCAGACACTCTTCCATCCAGTACGCGCGATACGGCGCGACCATCTCGGCCATCTCCAGGGTGTACCGCTCCGTCCAGGACATGTAGCAGTCCAGCATAATATCGCCGTCCGGACCGGCCATGTCGCGGGTCTGCTTCACCAAGTCGACATTCTTGCGCATGCCTTCGCGATTGTCGGCCGGACCGTAGGGGATCGCGAGCTTGACGCGCTTGTAGCCGAACTTGAGATGTTGCTCGACATCGTTGCCGGTGCAGTAGGCCGGAATACGCGCCTTGGTTTCGCCGCCGAGTAACTCGTATACCGGAAGTCCGACGGCATTGCCCACGAGGTCCCACAACGCGAGATCGACTCCGCTGATGGCATTAATTGCCACACCTGCGCCGCCGCTGTAGGGCATGCTGGAACGCCACAGAATATCCCAGTTGCGTTCAAGGTCGAAGGGATCTTTTCCGAGGAGCAGTTTGGTGAAATGTTGC
>JBDTAT010000433.1:0-2674 GCA_039924505.1 Bryobacteraceae bacterium | reverse complement strand
CGGTGTCGTCGTATCCGACGCGCACCTCACCGGTGATTCGCGGTAAATACGTCCTCGAAAATGTGCTGAATGCGCCGCAGCCGCCGCCACCGCCGGACGTGCCGAGCCTGGATGCTTCCGGAGTCGGCGTTACCGGCACGCTGCGCCAGCAACTTGAAAAGCATCGCTCGAACCCGGTGTGCGCCTCGTGCCACTCCCGCATGGATCCGCTTGGTTTCGGTCTGTCGAATTTCGACGCTATCGGCAGGTGGCGCACGCACGACGGCAAGTTCCCCATTGACGCCAGCGGGACGCTGCCCAACGGAAAAACCTTCACCGGACCGGCCGAGCTGAAGAAACTTCTGATGAACGATAAAGACGCCTTCGCCCACTGCATTACAGAGAAGATGCTGACCTACGCGCTGGGCCGGGGACTCGAAAGCTACGATAAGCCGGCGGTAAACTCGATCACGGAACAGCTCGCGGCCGGCAACTACCGGTTTTCCCGCCTGGTCACCGGAATCGTGACCAGTATTCCGTTCCAGATGCGGCGCGGGGAAGCTCCAAAGACGATTGACCCCATGGCCCCAATACGACAAGTGGCCGAAGCCACGCAGAAAGGAAAACGATGATTACGAGAAAGCATTTGCAACGGCGTAGTTTTCTTCGAGGGCTAGGGGCGGTTGTCGCCCTTCCCATGCTGGACGCGATGACGCCGGCCTTTGCCGCGACGGCGCGCATGACCGCGAAGACGCCGATGCGGATGGCGTTCGTCTATGTTCCCAACGGCATCATCATGCCGAACTGGACGCCATCGGCGGTAGGAACCAGCTTCGACCTGCCGAAGACGCTAGAGCCAATCGCGGCGTTTCGCGAAAATTTCATGGTTCTGTCCGGCCTCGCGCAACATAACGGCTTCGCGCTGCAAGACGGCGCCGGCGATCATGCACGCGCGGCCGCGTCGTTCTTAACGGGCGTGCACCCGAAGAAGACTTCGGGCGCGGACATTGCCTGCGGTGTCTCGGCCGATCAGGTGGCCGCGCAGTTGGTGGGCAGCGCCACCAAGTTTCCATCGCTCGAGCTCGGTTGCGAGGACGGGCGGATGGCCGGCAACTGCGACTCCGGATATAGCTGCGCGTATAGCAACACCATCTCCTGGCGTTCACAGTCCAACCCCAATCCCGTCGAGATCAATCCGCGCTCGGTTTTTGAGCGCCTGTTCGGCGCCGACTCCGGTGAAGATCCCGCCGCGCGCGCGCGCCGCCGCTTCTATAACAGCAGCATCCTCGATTACGTGATGGACGACACGAAGCGGCTGGAGAGCGACCTGGGCCCCACGGACCGCCGCAAGCTGGACGAGTACCTGTCGGCGGTGCGCGAAATCGAAGGCCGCATTCAGAAAGCCGAACGGGACAACAAGGAGATCATCCCGACGATCGACAAACCGGCCGGCGTCCCCGTGGAATTCCGCGAGCACACGAACTTGATGTTCGACCTGATGACCATCGCATTCCAGAGCGACATGACGCGCATCGGCACTTTCATGTTCGGGCGCGAAGGATCGACGCGGTCGTACCGCGAAATCGACATTCCCGACGCTCACCATCCTTTGACGCATCATCGCGGAAATCCCGAGATGATCGCCAAGGTGGCCGCCATCAATCACTATCACATGATGCAGTTCGCCTACTTCCTTGGCAAGTTGAAGGCCACCCAGGACGGCGACGGCTCGCTGCTCGATCACGTGGCTGTCGTTTACGGGAGCGGCCTAAGCGACGGCAACCGCCACCAGCACAACAACCTTCCAACGCTGCTGGCGGGCGGCGGATGTGGAACGCTGCGCAACGGTCGTCACGTGCAGTACGCGCCCGATACGCCGATGACCAATCTGTTTCTGGCCCTGCTCGACCGCATGGGCGTGCGGCCGGAGCACTTGGGCGATAGCACAGGCGAGTTGAATCACCTTACCGATCTGAGTTAAGCGGGCGAGGGCGGCGAACTTAGCGCGCGTCCCGAAATTACCACGGCAACCGCCGACCTGGGTAGCCGGAACCGAACAGGGGAGCTGAAACGCTTTCGGCAACCGCTCCCTTACGGTCACGGCTCAGTAAGCGATTCGAGATGGCATGTTTATTTCGCGATAGACGCTTACTTCTGCCGCACGAGCGTGGCCGGGTAGTAATGATTCAGGATCGCGCGGTAGGTCGCTCCCGCGTGCGCCATCGCGGTAGCTCCGGTTTGACACAGTCCCACCCCGTGACCTCTTGGAGGCCCGGCGCGAACGCATTTCACCGCGAAGTACGGATAAATTTCCACGCGTAATCCGACGTCGCCAAGCAGGCGCGTGCGGCCACCGCAGTTCGAGGAATAGAGCGGTGGGAACACGCGGCCGCGATACGTCAACACCAGGCCGCGCGTCTGTTCATCGGCCAGCGCGGCTCCCGACCCTGCCGCCGGCGCTTCACGGAGAAGCTGGCAGTGCGTGGTGTCGCAGAACGCAAAATCCGGGTGCCTGGGCCCGGCCGCCAGGAAAAAAGAGCGCGCCAACACCGCCTGCGCCTTCAACTCCTCGCGCGGCGCTCCGGGGCCGCTTTCCGCCGCGGTCACCGACGCCACAGCCGTTTCCAAATCCATCGATACGACCGCTATCAGCCGGTCGCGCGCCGGATGAATCTTCAGAGTGCCGCGATACTGC
>JBDTAT010000432.1:0-4662 GCA_039924505.1 Bryobacteraceae bacterium | reverse complement strand
CGGATATCTGATCGTTATTCACTTTAAGGTTCTTTCTCGCCCTCCACTCTAATTAAGGAACGAGAAGTGTCTCACCTATGTTGGCACGGAGGGAGACGCCTTTGCCGTTCAAAAGTTCTTTCGGGATGGGGCTCGACTGCCACGCTGGCGTGGTAGAGCATGCAAAGCGTGTATACGCGTTGCAAAGTCCATGCGCCACGACGAAGCGCTAAACTGAACTTATGCTTCGTAAGGCCAGTGTGCTGATCGAGAAAGACGAGCACGGTTTTTACGCTTGGTGCCCTGAACTCAAAGGCTGCCAGTCGCAAGGACCAACCATCGAGGACGCGCTCACCAATATTCGCGAAGCGATCGAACTATATCTGGAAACGCTGCCAGAAGATGAGCGGGACGCATCGCTAAGCCGCGAGATCCTCACCACCACCGTTGAGGTACATGCCTAAACTTCCTCGGTGGACTGCTCCCGAGGCTGAGAAGGCGCTGTTAGCTGCTGGCTTCCTCCTTTTGCGATCGAAAGGGAGCCATCGAATCTACGCAAAGGGAACGCGTCGAGTGGTTATCCCATTTCATGCGGGTGCGGTTCTTCATCCTAAAATTGTGAAGCAGATCCTCGAAGCGATCGAGGAAACACGGGCTGAGTAGACCGTCGGACAACTCAAAAGAATCGCTGCAAAGAAGTCCTTCCGCTACGATGTACTTTGCTCACACATTGCTCACACCATTGGCCTCCGCAGGGGGCATTAGACGAAAAAGGCCGACCTGCATCGACGCAGAATCAGCTAGTTACTGCAGGATCGGACCACCTCGGACGACATGAATCGGTTTCGATTCCCGTTAGCGCTACCAATTCTTCATGCGTTTACTGACGATCTGCTGACACGTGGTCACACATTTTTGAGTTTCGTTGCGGCTGAAAGTAGATCGGCTCGACAGCGCGGCGCATTTGAAGGTCTGCCTCAACCCCTACGGCTCCACCGTCGCTTCCAGTTTGTGCCGCGCCTGCCGGCCGTGATCCAGCGCAAAAAACGCCGCGCTGTCCGCGGGCATCGTGACAGGTAGCCTCTATGACGAATCCGGATGGCTCCCGAAATTATGAGAACCCGGCGCCGGTCGAACGGGTGGGCCGTGCTACTTCGCCGCGTGGACACGTAAATTGCAGACACAATTTTGCGCGGCCACCTCACAAATCCCCTGCCAGTGTTCGGTTGCCGCGGCAAGCGCCGTCGGGTTGATCCGTTACTTCGCGGAAGCACCCGGAGGGAGGAACCGCATCCGCACTTCCGCGGGCGCGGCGCCGAAAGTCACTGCGGCGCGCACCAGCAGCGAACCATCCCGGCCGTCCTTGGCGATCCACAAGCCCTTTGGCTCGGCGACGGCCCAACCGGCCGGAGCGCGCACAAACAGACTGCCGTGTTCACCGGCCGGACGTGTGCCGCGAATGGTCAACGCCTCCGATGCCGCGTCCCAGCGGCAATCGAGAATTTCCGCCGCGCCTTGCCGCACGTGCATGTCGGTTGAGACCAGCCAGGGATGGTTGCGGCCGCGCGAAATGCGCAGCAGCTTCACGCTTTCGGGAGGCACTTCGATGTCAACCGATCCCTCAACAACGCCTTGGAACCGTTCGTTCCAGAAATCCCAGACCGCATACGCCGCGTGCGGATCCAGGCCCAGCCGCTCGAACGCCACCTTCTTTTCCATGTTGCGCTGGCCCAGGTTGAACACGGCGAGCAGGTCCCACTGGTCCCAATCGCGCCGCACCGTCAGGTCGAAAATCTTCGCGTAATCCGGCTCGGCCGCGTCGAACAGATCCACCGGCCGCGCGCAGCCGGGCAATCGGGGCAGAACGCGCCGGATAATGGCCAGGCGCTCCTCGCCAATCCGGTCGATGTCGTCGCCTAGCATCAGCGGGCTGCCGTTGATCCCGAAAATAGTAGCGCGGATCTGGGCGTCGGCGACCGGCATCGGCTGATCCACTGTCAGGACGTTCCCACTGTCGGCCAAAAACAGCTTGCCGGCAGTGAAAAAGTAGCCCGCCATCGCTTTCAGCGCGAGGCTGTGGGCCGTCCAGAAATCCGGCTTATCGATCACGAAGGTGCCGGGATACAGACCCTTGCCGGGACCGTCGAGCGCGCGCCCTTCGCCGTAATCGTTGCCTGCGCGAACGCCGTCCACCAACCCGATGGCCGGTAACGTGGGACCGCTGCTCGCCAGCAGATAGGTGTCCGGGCCCGCCGCTTCGCGGATCGTGCGCAGGCCCTCGCGCCACGCCTGCGGCCCGCGAATCACCGAGCGATCGTAATAGCCGTCATTCGGAAACTGGCCGTAGGCGCTGCCGGCGATCGCATTGAGGAAGTCGATCATGTAATAGCGCACGCCCCATTGCCGGTAGGTCGTGAACACGTCATGCAGAAACGCCTGCGTCCTGGGGTGCGTGGGATCGAGGAAATACATCGGCCCCAGATCGCGGTGCTTGTGTCCCGCCGGCTTCCCATGGAACAGGAGGAAGGCGTCGCGGAGACCTTCCGCCTGGTTGCTTCGCGCCGCCATCCAGAATGCGCCGGCCCACAGGCCGAGATGAAAATGCAGCGATTCGAGATCCTTTGCCAGCGCTTGCGGGCCGGAGGGAAACTCATCGCGGTTCCAGTCGAGCCAGTTGCCGGGCATCCGGCCCTGCAAATTGCCGATGCTCACCCATACGTAGCCGATATCGTGCCCCGCCAGCCGCCTACGGATGGCTCGGATGTTCCGCCGGACAACGTCTTCGTAACGCTCGTCCTGGTAGCGCTCGCCGTTGAGGGGGTCCACCCACGACCAGCCTAGCCAGCCAGCCGGGATTTTCGGCCAGATGCGCGGCTGATAGCGGTCGTGAACGGCGTCGGCCCAGTCGTTCAGCGCCGCGTACGGGTCGCGCTCGAGGCCGATGCGTAAGGTCTCGGAGTCAATCGAGGCGCGCGGGGCGAGATCGAAGCCCTTGAAATCCGACCACGCGCTCACTAACGGCGTGCGCCGTCCGGCGCCCCAGCCGGATTGAATCGCGGTCTCGGCCCGGTCAAACGAAACGAAGCCGAATTGCAGCGCCGCGCCGGAGGCGGCGGAAAACCACTCGGTGAGAACCTTGCTCTCGAGCGGCTGCTTGGCCTCGGCGAGCCGCACGACGCGCTCGGGATACTGCGTGGCAGTCAGCAATAGCGCCACTGTGTCCGGCCCCAGATGCACTTGACCCACCTCGCCGGTCACATCGAGAAGGCGGCAGCGGCCGAGTTGCACCGGATGCGCGCCGGTGTTCTCGATGGTGGAGGTAATCAGCAGCGCTTCGCCCGTATGGTGAAAGCGCACCGTCCACCGGAGCGCGGGCGCGGCGAAGTCGAAACGAGCTTCGTCCGTTCCATTCCAGGCGGCGTGTTGCGCATCGCTCGCCCAGTGCATGACGCCATCCGCCTCGATTCCCAGACGCGCCTTCTCGATTGCGGTCGCCGAACCCTCCACGGAATACCGGCGGGTGGCGGCGTCATAACGGAACCCGTGTACGGCGCCGGGGGCGGCCGCGGCGACCGCGGAAAGAAAGAGAACCAGCCAGGCAGTCCGCATCAAAATATGAACTTCAGGCCAAGTTGCAGAACCCGGGCCGGCTCGGCGCTGGTGACGATGCCGAACGCGGTGGTTCCCAGATATCTGCCGGGCGTGTCGAAATTAGTGTGATTCAGCGAGTTGAACGCTTCCGCGCGAAACTGAATGCGCATCCTTTCGGCCACGGAAAAGTTTCTCAAAATGCCCAGGTCCACGTCGAATAAGGCGGGGCCAATCAGAAAGGCGCGCCCGGCGTTGCCGAACGTATAGAGCGGCGGCGCCACGAAACACGCAGTGTCGAACCATTCATGAATCGACCGGCTACCGGACGGGAGGTTGCCGTTACAAACGCGATTGGGCCGCGCCACGTTGTTCGGCGACCCCTGATTGATGGGATCTCCCGCCAGACTCGCGCCCAGTACTTCGCCCGACTGGGCGGTGTAAACGCCAGTGATCTGCCAGCCGCCGGCGATTGCGCCGCCAACTCCTCCAGTCAGATACTTCTGCCCCGGTCCAAACGGCACGGTGTACACGAAATTCGATACCCACCGGTTCTTCCGGTCGGTTGCCGAAAGCCCTTTTTCGAGGTTCAGCGCATAGGAGTTCTGCGGATAACTCGAATCGTTCGATTGACCGGCAACTCCGGAAAACGACTGGTCGAGCGCCCGCGAGAATGTATAGGAACTCTGTACATTCAAGCCACTCGTCACCCGGTGCTCCACCTCGACGGTGAGGCCATAGTACCACGCCTTTGCGTCGGTCCGGACTTCATTGATCACGCCATAGTTCGGATACGGGCGGCGCGGTTGCACCGGCAGCGGCGAAGGCGGCGCGCTGTTCGGCTGAATCAGACGATCCAACCCGAACGACCGGCTGGCTACCACGTTCAGATCGATCAGCGTGTTCTGGCTGAGCTGATGCTGGATGCCGAGCGAGGCGCTCTGTACGCGCGCCGGCTGATAGTTGAGATCGACCGCCCCGAAATTCGGAGTGGAAGTCGGCGCGCCCTGCACAGCGGAGGGGAACGGGTTCGCAAACGTGATCGGGTTGCCCGCGGAGGCGAAATAGCTCGCCTGCGCCGCGAACGGCGGATTG
>JBDTAT010000431.1:0-3836 GCA_039924505.1 Bryobacteraceae bacterium | reverse complement strand
CCGCCATCTGCCGCGCCAGTATTACAAAATTCTACCTACGCTCAATTCGCAGGGCGCCACGATACGCGTCAGCGAACTGACGTACGATCTGGTCACCCAAACGAATCACACGCTCAACGAAGCCAATATCGTCGACTTCGTTGGCGCCTATCAAACGGTCGAACCGCTGAACATCGCGGAGCTATGGGCGCTTCCCCTGCTGTTGCGCCTGGCTCTGATTGAAGCTCTGGCCCGGTTCGCGCAGCGGATCAGCGCGGCGCAACAACTGCGCGAAGCGGCCTATTTTTGGGCGAACCGGTTAGCGGCCGGCGTGCGGCAGGGACCGGAGGTGTTCACCCGGATTCTCAACCGGATGGAGATGGAGAGCGTCGCACTGAAGCCGCATTTTGTGAGCTGCCTGGCCGAACAGTTGCAGGGCGAAGAGAACGCTCTGGCGCCGTTGCAGCATTGGCTCGAAGAGCGCCTGCAAACTCCGTTGACGGAGGTGGTATCGAGCGAGCATGCCCAGGAAGCGGCCGAGCGCGCCTCCATCGCGAACGCGTTTAAAAGTCTGCGCGCGTTCGCCCAAATCGAATTCGCAAACATTTTTGAATCGGTCAGCCTGGTGGAGGCGGAGCTGCGCCAGGACCCGGCCGGGAACTACCCGGAGAGCGATTTTCCGACCCGCGATCAATGCCGGCGGATGGTGGAGGACATTTCGCGCCGCAGCGGGAGCGACGAACTCATCATCGCGCGCACAGCGGTGGAGCTGGCCGCGGCCGCGGACGACGCCCGCGGCCGGCTGGTGGCTTCCTATCTACTGAGCGACCGCATTGTTCAGCTTGAAAGCAAGGTCGGCGCGCGCCTGCCTTTGCGCCGGAAGCTGACCCGTGGATTGCGCCGGAACGCCACGCCGTTTTATTTAACCGCGGTTGCCGCACTTACAATTTCCTTCCTGGCGATCACCATGACGCTGGCCTGGGACATGGGGGTGCGCAACACGGCAATCCGCATCGTCCTCTGCGCGCTGGCCGCGTTTCCACTCAGCGAGCTGGCGCTCCAGATAATTAACGCGCTGGTAATCTCCCTGCTGCCGCCGGACAAACTGCCCAAGATGGATTTCCAGCACGGAATCCCGCCCCGCAACAGCACTCTGGTTATGATTCCGATGATGCTGTCGAGCGCGGAAGTGGTCCAGCACGAAATCGAGAAATTGGAGGTGCGCTTCCTGGGGAATCAGGAATCGAATTTGTGGTTCGGTTTATTTGCGGACTTCACGGACGCCGAGACTGAATCCGCGGCGGGCGACGACGCGCTGGTGCGGGTGGCGCACCAGGGGATTGAAGCCCTCAACAAACGCTACCCGGGAGACCGGTTCGTATTGTTTCACCGGCCCCGCTCGTGGTCGGAAACGGAACAGCGGTGGATCGGCCGCGAGAGAAAACGCGGAAAGATTGAGGATCTGAACGCATATTTGTGCGGCGAAGGCCCGGCCGACCTATTGGCGGCCGGGCGATTGCCTCCGGCCATCCGCTACGTGATTTCGTTAGACGCCGATACGCAACTTCCCCCCGGCGCGGCGCGCCGGATGATAGAGACGATAGCGCACCCGCTGAACCAAGTCGAAATAGATCCGGTGACGCGTGTCCGCCGGCGGGGCTTCACCATCATTCAACCGCGCGTCAGTATCCCGTTACCCGGGGCCACTGCGACGCGATTCACGCAAGTCTTCGCCGATACCACGGGAACCGACCCGTATTGCCAATCCGTCTCCGATGCCCATCAGGATCTGTTTGGACAAGCCGGCTTTCTCGGTAAAGCGATTTACGACGTTCCCGCGTTTCACGCAATTCTGGGCCGGCGTTTTCCGCCCGAAACGTTGCTGAGCCACGACCTGATTGAAGGCGCGCACGCCGGGGTGGCGCTGGCTAGCGATATCGAACTATTTGAAAGCCTGCCTCTCGATTATTCCAGCTATAGCCAGCGCGAGCACCGGTGGATTCGCGGCGACTGGCAAATCGCTCCGTGGATCTTCCCGCGTGTGCCATCGGCCGATGGAGGCGTGATTTCGAATCCGCTGACGGCGATCGGCCGCTGGCGCATCTTCGATAATCTGCGGCGCAGCCTGGTGCCCGTGGCGTCGCTGCTGCTGCTGCTGCTGGGCTGGCTTATCTCCGCCGCTCCCGGCGTATGGAGCCTGGTGGTCGGCGTTGCGGTGGCGATTCCGGCCATCGCGCCGCTGCTGGATCGCGTGGCGCGCCGGCTGCAAGGCGCGGTGCGAAGCTGGCATGGAGCCGGCGACGAAATAGCGCGCGCGGTGGTGACCATCGCGCTGCTGCCGCATCAGGCATGGGTGACCGTGGATGCGATCGCGCGCGTCCTCTACCGCCGCCACGTCACACACCGGAATTTACTTGAATGGAAAACGGCCGAGATGGCGCAAGCGTCCTCCGGCCAGCATGTGAGCGCGACGCCGCGGCAACTGCTGATTGCCGCGGCGGCATCCGCGGTGTTGACGATCGTTTTATACGTCCACGGAGAGTTCGCGCCTACCGGGCTGTTTACCGCACTTTGGATTGTCTCGCCGGCCATTGTGAAATGGCTGGCGGTTCCGGTGCCGACACGGCACCAACACCGCGTGACCGGCGCCGATGCGATGCTGCTACGCAACGCGGCGCGCCGAACCTGGCGTTACTTCGACGATCTGGTCACTCCGTCGACCCATTGGCTGCCGCCCGATAACTCGCAATTGGCCCTGCGGATCGAGGTGGCGCAACGCACCTCCCCGACGAATATCGGACTCTGGCTGACGTCCGCGTTGGCGGCTTTCGATTTGGGCTACCTGACGCTCGACGATTTTGAATACCGGTGCTCGCAAACCATGGCGACGCTCGACCGGCTGGAGCAGTACGAAGGGCACTTACTCAACTGGTACGATACCGGCACCTTGGAACCGTTGCGTCCGCGCTATGTCTCGACCGTCGATAGCGGGAATTTGCTTGCCAGCTTGTGGGTCTTCGAGCAAGGGTGCAGCGGGGCGGTTACCGCGCCGCTGCTGGGCCGGCTAAGCCTGACGGGGCTCGCGGATACGCTGGCGGCGCTGGCCGAGGTATGCGGGAACGATTCATCCGTCGCGGCGCCGCTCAAGGAGCTCGGACGCCTGTGCCGGGGCGATGCCGATGGCTACGACATTGTCAGCCGGTTGCGCTTGGCGTTAGTGCCCGGGCAACAGTTAGCCCACACCAGCGACTGGCACGTCGCTCCAGGCGATGAACGCAACTACTGGGTGTCCTGCCTGGTGCGCGAGCTGGCGGCATGGTTACAAATGGCGGACCGTTATGTGCCGTGGATGGAGACGCTCGCCGCGGCGCCGGATTCTTTCTTGCGTATTCTCGGGGAGGGCGCGGTGAAACTGCGCCGGCAAGCGTTAACTTCCATGCCATCGCTTACCGATTTGGCAAAAGGAACATCGAAGCCGATGAACGCGCTGCTGGCGATGCGCCGCACGCCGCAATTGCCGCCGCCGGTTTCAGCATGGCTGAATCAGGTGGCCGCCGAATATGAACGTGCGCGGACGAACGCGGCGCAGGCGGTCGAGAATCTGCGGACGGCCGCCGCCAAAGCGGGGCGGCTGGCGGACGGTATCGACATGCGCTTTTTGTACGACACGAAGACGCGCTTGTTCGGGATCGGGTATGCGGTGGGGGGACCGCTCGAATTTAACAGCCACTACGATCTGCTCGCGAGCGAATGCCGTCTGGCTAGTCTGGCGGCCATCGCCAAGGGCGACGTGCCGGTGGAGCACTGGTTCGCGCTTGGCCGTCCGCGCGCCAGCTCGGGGACGTTCTGGACTGGCC
>JBDTAT010000430.1:0-2920 GCA_039924505.1 Bryobacteraceae bacterium | reverse complement strand
TCATCGGAATACGCATTGCCGATCCCGCTGAAGATATGTGGATCGGTGAGCGAGCGCTTCAGGGTGTGATTAGCCGCGCGTAACGCGGCGGTGAATGCGGCGCGGCTCGCCTCCAGCGGTTCGATACCGCCGGCGCTGAGCGATCGCAGGCCCGCTTCGCCCTCGACCACGTGGAGCGCGGCGCGGCGCTGCGTGCCCGCTTCCGTGAGCCACAGCCATCGGCTATCGAACTCGAACACGGCCAGCAGGTTTCTACCACCCGGTTTGGGGGCGGAAGTGTTCCAATGTAGCCGGCCGGCGATTTTGAGATGCAGCACGAGCCACAAGTTGCCTGCGACGCCGATGGCTATCTGTTTGCCCAGGCGCCGGACGTCGCGAACAGTTTTGCCCTGTGTTGCGCTCAGGGGAGGGTCGGCGGTACGCAGCAGAAACGGCGATTTCACCAGTGCGCGGGTAAGCGTGCGTCCGATGACGCGGGCCTGCAACGCCTCCACGTATACGTTGACATCAGGTAATTCCGGCATGAGAGTCGTTGCGTGCCGGACTGCCAGAGCCGGCACTACCTATGTTAGCTTTACCCCGAACCGTGGTTAAAGAGGACAGTTCATGAATTACTTTCTGGCCAAGACCGACCCGGAAACCTATTCGCTCGATGATCTCGAGCGCGAGCAACGCACGGCGTGGGACGGTGTGACCAATGCGCAAGCGGTTCGCGTCATCCGCGAAATGCGGCCGGGCGACCGGGTGTTCATCTATCACAGCGGGGGCGCGTCGAGCGTGGTCGGGATCGGCGTCGTGAGATCGCATCCGCGCGACGATCCAAAAATCCAAAGTCGGCAGTAGTCGATCTGGAATTCGCCGAGCGCCTCGAGCCGCCGATGACGCTGTCGGAGATCAAGCAATCCGGGAAATTCGACGACTGGGCGCTGGTACGTCAGGGGCGACTCTCGACCATGGTGGCGCCGGAGAAGTTCGCGGCCTGGATGCGCGAGCGGTATCCAAAGGCCAGAATCTAAGGCCACGATCTGAAGGCGTAGGCCATGATCTAAAACGGGATTGCCAATACTCTCTCGCGCATACTCAGTTCTCAAAGTCAGAAGTACGTGGTCGACGTCGGAGACCCGCCGATCATTTCGCCTATGGCGCCCCTATATATTTAGTCCGGAATTTCCATTATGACTTTTTGCTTCAGGAACCCGATAGTGCAAACTGCCCTTGTAGCGCAAGGCTTCGAGCATTTTTCATGGGCGCAGGCCACGGTCTGTGGGCGAAACCGCCAGTTCCGCCATTTCGGATGAAGCAAAACCGCGCTCCGGCCCTTTCCCGGTCGATTTTCTGAGACACCTTTGCCATCCAACCATCTACTTTCATCCGATCTGGAAGCCACCACCGCGCGGGTTATCCCGCCGGCACCGGTAGCGCGGTGATTTTCCGCAGCATGCCGGCAAACAGCCGCCGCGTGAGGTGACTCTCCGCCAGGAGCAGCCAGTAGTACCGCGCGTGCTTTATCAAACGGCCTCCGGTCTTCACCAACCGCTGCTGCAAACTCGTCAGCGACCAGTTACCGATTCGCCCTGGCAGCACCAGTCGCCGCCATAGGTTGCCGAGGTTGTAAGCGATCAGACTGAGCCACAGCCGCACCTCATTGGCGCGAAAGCGATGGCAGCTCAGCCGCGTCATCTTCACCGCCTGCTTGCCTTCCTTGATCCATTGCTCGGCCGTGCCGCGTTTGTTGTAGAAGCGCACCACCGCCCGGCTCGCCGCCGTGAGGTTGGTCACGATAAAGCCCACGCGGGGGAACAATTCCCCATAGTGAAACTCGACCTTCGCCACCACCCGCCGCGGCGTCTTCCAACTGGCCGCCTGGTAGAGAAAGCTCTTGAACCAGACCACCGGTTTGTAGCTGGGCCGTCCCACCGGCCGGGCCAACAACTCCGTAATGTTCCGCTGCAGGTTGTCGTTGGCAGGAAGACGGATGGCGTACTTCACATCCCGCTCTTCCAGCGCCGCGTAGAGCTCCGGCTTGGCGAAGGCCGCATCGGCGCGGAAGACTACTTCTTTGCCCTGCTGTTGTTGGCGCTCGATCTCGGGCAACACCAATTCCTGCCACCCCTCGGCACTGTGGACATTGCCGGGGCGGAGCTTGGCGGCGAGACAGTCACCCTCGCGATTGAACAGCAGCAGCGGGTGATAACACGTGGATTCGAAGTGGCCGTTGTAGGCGCTCTGCTCCTGCTGGCCATACACCGGGATCTCCGTGCTGTCCATATCCAGCACGATGCGCCCAGGCGAATCGATAGCTTCGGCCCGTGCGACTAACTCCCGATTGAGCTCGGCCAGACCGGCGAGGTTTTCCTCTTGCGTTAGCAGTTCCGTCTCGAATGACTGTAGGCGGGAGGTCAACGCTGCTCCACGCTCCCAGATTTTCCGGGAGCCGATGAGCCGAAAGGTCGGATCCTGCGACAGCCGCTCGGCGTCGTTCAGGTCTTCATAGCCCGCCAGCCGGCTATATACCGACTGCCGCAGCAAATCGGCCAGAGGTAGCTGGCTATTCCTTCCTCGTGGGTCGGCCAAGTGCCGGACAATAAGTTCCCCGAAGCCCAAGCGTTCGTCCAGCTCCCGCACCAGAACTAAGCCACCATCCGAAGTCACGCGTGAACCCTGGAAATCGACCTTCAACGAGCTATTGAACGAGAGCTGAAAAGGCTGATTTTGTGCCTCACCCACTGCCGCTCCACCTCCGCACAGCCCGGATCGCGTCCAACCCCGCGTCTGTCATGGGCTTTGCAAGGTTTTACCAAATCGGTAGTCCACTTGAAAAATGGAAATCCGGGCTAAGATCCTCCCACGACGTGAAACGCCGGCCAGCCAAGGCATTGCGCTTGACGTATTTGACGCCGCTCTCGACCTTGCCCTTGGT
>JBDTAT010000429.1:0-4009 GCA_039924505.1 Bryobacteraceae bacterium | reverse complement strand
GATTTGGGGATTCCAAAAGCCTACGGTTCTTATGAAGAGCTTTTGGCCGATCCCGAAATTGAGGCGATCTACAATCCGCTACCGAATCATCTGCATGTCCCCTGGTCGATAAAATGCGCCGAAGCGGGCAAGCACGTTCTTTGCGAAAAGCCGATCGGCTTGAGCGTGGCCGAAGCGAAGGAGTTGATCGAAGTTCGCGACCGCACGGGAGTGAAAATCGGCGAAGCGTTCATGGTGCTGACGCATCCGCAATGGCTGCGAACGCGCGAGCTGGTAAGATCGGGCCGCGTCGGTGATTTGCGCTGCGTCACCGGATTTTTCAGCTACTACAACGTGGACCCGAACAACATCCGCAACAAGCCGGAGATCGGCGGCGGAGCGCTGATGGATATCGGCTGTTACCCGATCACGATCGCGCGATTCATTTTCGAACGGGAACCGGCGCGAGTTTTGGGATTGATCGAGCGCGACCCGAAGATGGGGACGGACCGCCTGACTTCCGCGATGCTCGATTTTTCGGTCGGACGCGCGACATTCACCTGCGGTACGCAATTGGTTCCGTACCAGCGGATTCAGATTTTCGGAACCAAGGGGCGTATCGAGGTGGAGGTGCCATTCAACGCCCCGGCGGACCGGCCCTGCCAAATCTTCATCGACGATGGACGGGACTTGTTCGGCGGCGGTATCCAGACCGAAGTGATCGGTACGCGCGATCAATACACGATCCAGGGCGACCTTTTCTCGCGCGCCATTCGCGAGAACGGAGAGGTGCCGGTCGGCCTCGATCACGCCGTGCGGAATATGGCGGTGATCGAGGCCGTGGCGCAATCGGCGCAATCGGGCAAATGGGTAGAGATTGCCTAGCGGCTTGCCTTGGCGACCTTCGCCACTTCGTCCCGACGGATGCGCACGCCCTCTTTCCAGACCGCCACGATGTTCCTGGTGTCGCGAATATCGCGGGATGGATCGCCTTTGACCAACAGCAGGTCCGCGCGCCGGCCATTCTGAATTCTGCCCCGGTCGATCAGCCCGAATTCCTTCGCGGGTGCCGCCGTCGCGGCATGCAGAGCCTGTTCCGGCGAGAGGCCGCACTCGGTGAGCAGCAACAATTCCTGGTGCAAGCTAACCTAAGTTCGTCACCAAACGAGGCGTGTCTTGAGCTAACCCGTTCAGAATCTGTTCAGGCGGTAGCCGAGTCTACACTACATTTGAGATTGGATTGAAACGGCTCGGGAAGGCGGATACCAAGTTGGCGGAGCAGGGATTTTTGTTCGGCGGTGGGTTCGGTGATGCGGCGCAGACGGATTTCGCGACCATCGGTGGTGGGGAGAACAATGTCGGCACTTTGCAGGGTGGAGAGCAACGCGAGAGCTTTCATCGGCGTCAGCGGTTGAGCGATATCGCCTCCGTCCGCCGCTGCGCAGACCAGCGTGGGCCGACGCTTCAGCAGATGTTTCAGCGTGACCCACAAAGCGTATCCGAGGAAAGCCACCATCACGTGGGCCTTGACCCGCACCTCCAGTTGAGGGAACAAAGGTCTGATCGAAAGCTCGCTCTTCAGCGCGCGGAATGACGCCTCGGCTTCGGTTAGCTGCATGTACTTTGCCCACAGCTCTTCCGCCGTTTCGGCCTTGAGATTGGTCCGCAGCAGATAAGCTCCGTCGCGCAGCTCACGCCATTTTTTGCGATCCTCTTTGATCTGCCAGAACAGCCGAACGCCGTCGGCGCTGTCCCGGAGATCGACATCGTACAGATCGTTTACCTGGGGATGGCGGGCCTGAATCCTGCCCAGCCGCCGCTCCATTTTGTTGCGCTCTTTGAGCCGGCCCGCGGCGATGGATTTCTCCAGACCCTGCAAGGCTCTTGCCATGCTGTTGGAGAAGCGGTTGCGAATAGCTTTTTCTTTTTCTTTGCGGCCTGCGGTACGGCACAGAATATAAGTTTCTTCACCCTCGGGAATATCCACCTTTTTCACTTCCACCTCGGGCCGCACCCGTGTCCAGTCTTCCTTCACCAGTTCCTCTTCAAACCGCTTCATCTGGCTGCGCGGCGTGCCCGTCAGATAATGACCATCGCGCTTGCGAATGGCTGCCAGATTTTCTTCGCTCACGATGCCGCGATCGAACACCCAGATGCGCCGCGCCTTGCCGTACTTGCGCTCCACCATGCGCAGAATCGCCTCCATGGTCGATACGTCCACGCGGTTGCCGTCGAAGGTTTCATAACTGAACGGAAACCCTTCGTGGTTGACGATGAGCGCAATCACCATCTGTTCGCAGTCCGGACGATGGTCGCGCGAATAACCGCGACGCATCATAGGATTCTTCTCCGCCGCGCCTTCCACGTAAGTACTGGTCAGGTCATAAAGCAACACGTCGAACTCGGCGCCGAACAGCGCGCCATAGCGTTCCTTGAGATGCCGCTCCAGCTTCGTCTTGTGCGGCAGGATACGATCCAGGCAGCGGTACAAACGCGTGTCGTTGATCTTGCCTTCCTCTATGCCGAGCAGATCGTCCAGCGCCGTGGATGGATACCAGCGTTGTTCAATCGCCAGTTCGCTGCCCGGCGCACACAGCCGGCTGATCGCCAGCAGAGCGGCCACGCGCGACCACGGGACGTCCGCCGGATCGCCATCGATAGCCTGCTCAAAGAACCGATCGAGGCCGAGCCGTTTCCACAGGTCGAGGCCCAGATAACAGGCGCCGAACTGCCGTGTCCTTTCCAGCCGAACCTGGCTGAGCACCACGCGCGCCACCTGCGGATCGTCGGCTGGCGGTTCCACATGCGAGGGAAACAGTTTCAGTTGCTGGGCATCGCCCTGTTCATTGAAGACCTCAACCGTTCTCAGCCAACGCGCCTGCGACGAACTGTTCAGTTCGCCCAGATAGCAGAGAGTTTTTTGGCGCGGGCCATCGGGAGTGCGTACCGTCTCCACCAGCGACCAGTAGATGTGGTCTTTGCCGTCCTTGCTGCGATGATTCGGCCGCAAAAACATTCTGCGATGATCGTGTCATGAGACACCCGCCGTTACAAGAGGGCAGGTCTACACTACATCGCGGTTTCTGAAAGGGCCGATTGCAGACATGAGACTTGCCGCCACCAGAAGGCCCAAAATACTTAAAACGACCGACGTAGTGACGAACTTAGGCTAGGCTTTTATGTCGCGCACCCATGAGTGCGGACGCGGCACGGTGCTGACCAGCAGTCTCGGCCCGGTGAATGGCGGGACCGTGATGTTCACTATTGCAGGCGCGGGGCAACTGGTAATAGGCGTGGTCAACGGCGGCGCCGCGAACACGGCGTTCACAATCCCGGCGAACACGCCAGCGGGTACGTACCCGATCCAGGCATACTATAGCGGAGTGGGCCAGTTCTCCGCCGCGACCGATTCCAGCAAGACGTTTGCTATCGGCAAAGCGACATTCGTGATCGCATGGGCCAACCCTGCCGATATTTCGCCGGAACGGCGCTCGGCCCCGCGCAGTTGAACGCGACGACGGGAATTCCGGGCGCGTTTGCGTATACTCCGCCCGCCGGCACGATTCTTCCCATTGGAAACGCCAACCGCTGTCGGTCGTGTTTACGCCCGCAGATATCGCGGATTACAACACCGCCAAGGCGAGTGTCCTGATCAACGTAAAGCCGCTGCCCACGACGCGGGTTTGGCCATTACGAATTACCGGTTGGTGAGCACTCGGGCCGCGGACGGGGGCAAGTCGGTTTTGACGTTCCGCGCGGCCCTCGTCAATCCGGGCGGCGCGCTCGGATCGGTGACGGCGACTTTGACGAGCCTGGACCCGTTTACCATTCGTCTCGCTCCGGGGCAGGATACGTTGACGTTCGCGCCCGTCCCTGACGGCAGCCAGGTGAGTAGCGGCAATACCTTCACCATCCTCGTCGATCCCAACGTTCCGTTGGACTTAACGAAGCTGTTGCCGACTTTTCGGAGCAGCGCGGCCGCTCCGGTGGCGAATCCCGGCCCGAATCAGACGGTGAAGGTGGGAACTGT
>JBDTAT010000428.1:0-5092 GCA_039924505.1 Bryobacteraceae bacterium | reverse complement strand
TTCGCGATTGAACTGGAAAGCGGGCTGAAGGAGGCGGAAACGTCACTCGCGGTTGAAGATGTGCACCCGGAAGACCGGCTGCAATTTCTCCGTATCGTCCATGGTGTAGGTTTCCTGCGTCTTCGCCGGGTCGTAGCCACGCCACAGCCATGCAAGCGATTCGGGGAACTCCGCACTGCCTTGCATCGGGCTGTGACCGCCCACGCCAAAGCTTAGGTGGAAATCATACCCCTGCAACTTTAGAGAGTTCGCGACCTCGATATTCTGCAGCGGCACGCTGCCATTCGCATTCTCCAGATCGTCGCATCCGTCCTGGAGCCAAATGCGCAAATTTTTCTTTGGCTCCTTGCGAATCTTGAAGGGATAAATGTTGCCGCCATCGCGAACACTCGGCTGCCACTGTCCGCTCGTAAAGGGGGTCACCCAGACCAGCACGCGGCTGAACTGGTCAGGGTGCTCCCAGGCCGCGGTGAACGCGCCCAGGGCGCCGCTTGAAAGGCCCGCAATCGCATGGCTGTAGGCATCTTTTCGGATGTTGTATTTCGATTGCACGTAGGGCAAAAGTTCGTCGCCGAGAAACCGGGCGTATTGATCGGAGAGCGTTTCGTATTCGACACCCCGCAAAGCGTTGGTCCGCGCGGCCTGGGTATTTGCCTTTGCGGCTTTTTGAACGGCCTTATAAAACGGCGTGCCCTCAGCCATAGTCGCGACGCCGGGCATGGTAAACACCCATACGATCACGGGAAGCCTTTTCTCGTAGGTCAGGTTGTCGATCACCTCCAGCAGCCGGATGGATGTCGAATCGCGGTGTATGAATTGCCCGCCGTCATCCCAGACCATCAGCGCCGCCGGGGTGTTCGGATCGTACTGCGCAGGCGCGTAGACCCAATAATCGCTCTGCATTCCATCGTAGATTTTGCTGGTAAATACCGCTTTCTCGCTCAGCTTTCCCTGGGGCACGCCGGGCTTGAGGTAAGAGTCGGATCCGAACGAAGGGACGTTTGCGTTGCCTCCGAATTTCTTACCGTCAGTCATGTAATAGAACGAGTGGCCGCGGCCTGTTTTCAGCGGGACTACCGCGAACCACAGGTGAGAGCCGGAGATCTCGTTCATGGCGCTCGAAGGCGCTTCGTCAATGAATAATCGAGGCGTGCCGGATGATTCGACGGCGAATAGCGCCTGGCCGCGGCCGCTGAGCGACGCCGTTCCTGCTTTGAGGCCGGCCTCAGGCACGGAGGCCAGGAGCGCTTTGTGAAACTGCGGGGAATCGGGTTTCTGCAGCGCCAGCTCGATGAGATCTCGTGAAGACATGTTCTCTGCCCCGGTGGCCGCAAGAACCGAAAGCAGAAAGCACCCCAATTGTTTCCTCATATTTGTTCTGAACAGACTATCACAGTGGGAAGGAAATCGTCCGGCTTACAGCCGGATGGCCCCCTGAGAGCGGGTGCGCAGACCGAGATCCCTCCGCGCCTGTGGCCTTCGGCCGCTTTTGCGCGACTGCGGATCCACTCGCTGAAGTAGCGAGAAGCTTCTTTATAGCATCGGTGGTCGAGGTGTCCCGCACAACGATACGATCGGGCTTGTCCTCCGCGCCCTCGCGCGCCCGGGCTTCCCGGTACCTTTCCTGATGATCGGCGAGAGCTAGCGGCGTTTCGCCCATCGAATTCTTTGCGTCCAGGCCCACGCCCTGCGAATAAAGATACTCAACGATCTCCGGTGCGCCGGCGCCAGCAGCGATATGCATGATCGTTTGATTCTGCCGGGGGAGGGAAATGGGTTTCACCGGATCCGCGAAATGATCCGTTGGATTATAGCGGGCCGTCAGGTCGGCTCCACGCGCGACCATTTCCTTTACGATTGGCAGATCTGCCGATAGCACAGCCACCGAGAAAGGTGTGTGACCGTCCTTTCTCACCAGATTCGGATTCGCTCCCCGATCCGCCAGCATCTTTACCAACGCCAAGCAGTCGGAATCGGCCGCGATGTGGAACGCGGACGAGCCCGGCGGCGCCGGATTGATCCGCACATCGCCCACGGGTCCAGAGGTTGGATACGAGGTTTGCCGATTCGGATCGGCCCCGGCGTCGAGCAGGCGTCGTACCATCGCCAGCGCTTCCTCCACCTGGATTGCCGGAGTCGCGCCGCTTTCGGTTCCTGGCATCTTCGGAGATGGGCTCGCTGCGCCGGAGCCGCGCCGCTTAGCACCAGTTCGCAGCGCCCGGCCACCACCATAGGCAGATCGATCTCTTCCCATAGTTGTTGCGCTTGCGACTGCCAGCGCGGCCCCGTGAAGCGGGGTGTAACCTGCGCCATCCGCGGCATTGACCCGTGCGCCACGATCGAGAAGAAACCGGGCCATGGATAGATCCGCACCAAACCGCGCGGAACTGCCTGACGGCGCTGGAGCCCCGGTGCCCGCAACGAACTCCTTCCCAAGCGGGTCCCACTTGTACAGAGAGGCGAGCAGCGGTGTGGTGCCGTCTGCCGCTGCTGCGTTCACGTCGACACCGGCGTCCAACAGTATCCGCGCGGATTCCAGATCGTGTTTCTGAACCGCGAAGAGAAGCGCGTTCTGGCCGCCCTGCTTGCTGGTGTAGGCTCCGTCGTTATTCCACGGGATGCCCGTTTTGCCCAGCGTGCTTGTTGTCGGTGTGTAGATCGTGGCCGTGACATCCCACACTCTTGTAATAGCCCGCACATCTGCTCCGCGCTCCACCAGCAACCGCACCGCAGCGGGGTTCCCGGCCGCCCACATCAGTGCGGTCTGGCCGAATTTCTTCTCGCGCGTGTTCACGCTTGCGCCGCCATCGAGCAGCATCTTCATCACGTTGATTTGACCCAGGCGCGTCGCTGTCATCAAGGGCGTCTCGCCGTCCTCCCGAGCCAGGTTCGGAGCGGCGCCCTTCCCAAGCAGAAGCTGCACCATGGCCGCTGAGCCGTTCGTAATTGCCAAGTACAGGGGACCGATCCCCTGCTCATTCGTCAGATTTGGGTTCGCGCCCGCTTTCAGCAGCAGCGTTGCGATCTCCATATTGCACCGGACCGCCGCCCAGGCGAGTGCAGTCGCGCCATCCTCTTCCCGCGCGTTCACATCCACCGGTTTGCTTAGTAGCCGCACAGAGGCGGGCGGCCGCCTCGTTACTGAAAAGAAACTGCCGCCCGCCTTCGTTGTGCGGCTGTTACCTAGGAGTTCCGCCACTGCTGCCCGATCGTCGTTTTGAACAGCGTCGATGAGCGCTCCGCCGAATCCCGTAATGGTTGCCGGAGGTGCGGCTCGCACGGAGACGCCCAGGACAGTCGCGACTGCCAGCAGGCACGGCACGAGAACACGTGGAAGGGCGCCGTTGCCTCGGTTCATTGCTCTATACCTCCAGGCGGTTCAGTTCGCCGGTGCTGTCACCCAGCTTCTCCGTCGGTACACCCACCTTGTCGAGCATGGTCAGATAGAGATTCGTCAGTGGGGTGGTATCTCCCGGGTAGATGATGTAGCGGCCGCCCGCGATGCGCCCGGCTGCGCCGCCCGCCACAATGATCGGCAGATCGTGCTGGCTGTGCACTGTAGGCACGCTCAGATCGCTGCCATACATGATCAAGGAATGATCGAGCAGCGTCGAGTTGCCTTCCTTGAGCGCGTCAAGCTTGGTCAGGAAGTAAGCGAAAAGCTCGGACTGATCCACATTAATTTTTGCGAGAGCCGCCAGTTTATCCGGCTCGAAGTTGTGATGCGAGATCTCGTGGTGCCCCATCGAGATGCCGAGGTGTGGAAACGTCATCGACGTTGCCTCACGCGCGTACATGAAGGTCCAGACCCGGGTTAGGTCTGCCTGCAGAGCCAGCACCTGTAAATCGAACATGATCTTCACGTGCTCGGGCCACGAGTCGGGGATCCCGGCAGGCCGCGCCACCTCCGGCAGAGCCACCGGCTTCTTCTCCATCGCCACCTGAATCCGGCGCTCAACGTCGCGAATGGACTGTAGATACTCGTCCAGCTTGCGGCGGTCGCCGGGACCTAGCCGCGCCTTCAGTTCGGAAATGCGGCTCGTCACCGTATCGAGGCTGCTCCGGTCGGCGGCCTCCCGCTCGGCGGAAGCAACGGGATCTATCCGGCCACCCTCGCCGAAAAGACGCTCAAAAACCCGGCGCGGATTGGGTTCGAATGGCAAGGGATTCGTCGCGCTCTGATAGGAGATCCCTCCTAAAGCGCCGTTATATTCGGTTGAAAGTTCGAGCGACGCGAACTGGGTTTCCTTGCCCAGCGCCTGCGCAGCCATCTGATCCACCGAGATGCCGACGTGAACCTTACCCCTGGTTAGCTCGACCCCGGTCATAAACGACGTTACGGCCCGGTCATGGAAACCGGCCTTCGTGCGGTCGGGGTCGGAGGACAGTCCACTCAGGACCACGAACTTATCCTTATGCGGCGCGAGTGGTGCTAAAGCTTCACTAAGCTGATAGTTGGCCCCTTCACCTTTGGGCCGCCACTTGACCTCGTTAACGCCCAGCGTGTAAAACACAAACCCGAGACGGCGCACCGGCGCCGCTGCCGTTAACCGGTCCGCACGTAAAGCCGGAATCATAGCGTCTAGCAGTGGAAGCGCCAGCACCGTCCCCGCGCCGCGCAAAAACGTCCGCCGGGGAAGATGTTTCTTCGTAATAATCATGATGGGTCCTTCGGCCTTGGCTGGGTTTGCCTCATCTGGAAAGGCACACTATTTACGATAGCCGTAATCAGGTCCTCGAATCGATACCGGCCCGCGTTCGTATCCCGCATAATCTGCCGGATCGCCGGTTGATCGCGCAAATCCAGCTCCCGCCCGAGCGCATAGGTCATCAGTCGTGCCACCGTTGCGTCAACAAACCTATCCGGGTGGCTCAGCAAGAAGTTCTTCAGTCCCTGTGGACCGGAAAAAGTTTCACCGTTGGGCAGTTTTCCCGAAGGATCGATCTCTCCTCCTTCGTCCCGGGTTCGCCATTTGCCGATAACGTCGAAGTTTTCGAGAGCAAATCCCAATGGATCCATCCGCGAGTGGCACGAAGCACAGACAGCGTTGTTCCTGTGCCGCTCGACCTGTTGACGGGTCGTCAGCTTCCG
>JBDTAT010000427.1:0-2790 GCA_039924505.1 Bryobacteraceae bacterium | reverse complement strand
GGTGGCGATGATATTGAGGACACCGGCGGTTGAAAGTTGGGCGGCCGGAATTACAGCCAGCATCGCCGTCGGGCTGATGAAAGTGGCGGCGAGATTCGCGTTGGTGGCGGGTGTAACGCCGGCGATTTGGACCGTCGTGCCGCTATAGAAGTTTGTGCCCCGCAACGTAATGGTGGTGGCCGGCGCATTCACCTGCGCCGAAGTGGGCCACAGAGTGGAGATGGTGGGCTGGACGGCGTTGACGGTGAGTGAGACGGTGATGCTCTGCTGACGATTGGTGGGCGCGACGCCGGTGGCGACCAGGGTGATGCGGCCGGCGAAGGCCGTGGCCTGCGGATTGAGCGTGGAAGAATCGACATTCACCGTGAGGGCGAAATCCTCGCCCGGCAGAACTATGCCACTGGTGGGGGCGACGGAGAGCCATGCGGCGCCGGCGATTGTGGCGGTGAACGTGATGGGACCGCCGGTGGTGGTGAGGGTGACGGTTTGCGCGGTGGGCGGATTCGGCGGCGTGGAAAAGGTAAGCAAGCTGCTGCTCAATGCCAGGGTGGGCGGCGGCGAAAAAATATTCAAAGTAACCGGGATGACGACGGGCGCTGCGCCGGTGACCGTAATAGTGACGCTATCGCCGTAGGCGCCGACGCCGAGACCGGTGGGATTGACGCGCACCATGACGGCGCCTGGCAGCTTGCCGCTGTCCGGGCTCACCGTCAGCCAGAGCGATCCGCTGGTGACGGCGGTGGTAAATGCCGGAGTGCCCGCGGTGGCGCGAACCGACACGTTCTGCACGGCGGGTAATTGGGCGGCGCCTTCCTGATAGCTGAACGTGAGAGTGGCGGGGCTTACCGTGAGGGTAGGGGTTTGGGCTTGCGCAAACTGGTGCGCGAGGCCCATCGACAGGGCCAGGAGAACGCGGAGGAGTGTCCGTCGCAACGTCACAGGTAGCCTTATCGGCTGGGGATAAGGATGTATGAGACTTAACGCGTGGGGGCCGGGGGCGGTTAGAAATCGAGCCTTAGACCGAACTGAATATCCCGGGGAGTATTCCAGAGGCCGGTCACTTGCCCGAAAGTGTTCGAGCCCACCGACGTATTTGGCGCGGCGAATTGCGGAGTGTTGCTGATGTTAAAGAATTCGGCGCGGACCTGGAGCTTCAGCGGCTCCCGCACCATGAAGTTCTTCATGACGGACACATCCGCGGAGTGGACGCCGTCCTGGCGAAGCTGCGTAATCCGGCGGGGCGCGGTCCCGATAGTATACGTGGCGGGCTTGGAAAACGCCGCGGTATTGAACCATTCCTGGACCGATTGGTTCTGAACCGGGATGTCCGACCCCTTGGTGATGTTGGGCGGCTGATACGCGAAGCCGAAACCGTTGCCCGGCGCCGTCATGTAATCGGGGATGCCGGTCTGCCAGTTCATGATGGAGGCCACCTGCCAGCCCCCAGCCACACCCTCGACAATCTTATTCATATTCGTGCCGAAGGTCCGGCCCTTGCCGACTGGTATGTCGTAGACCAGCGTCAGGGCCAGACTTTGCGGGATGTCGTGCGCGCTGATCGACCGGTCGAGATTCCAGTTGTAGGCGTCGCGCGTGCCGGAGTCGTGTTCTTCCCAAGCCTGCGTTTCCGAAGCATCGTCGATCGCCTTGGCGAATTGATAGTTCACCATGGTCGTCAATCCATGCGACATCCGGTGGGAGAACTTTACGATGAGCGCGTTGAAATTGGAGTTGGCGGCGGGAGGAGCTTGTAAACTGACGCCGGTAAATTGCGGGTATGGAACCAGCAGCCGCCACAAGGCGGTGGTGGGGCCGGTGTAAACTCCGGTGGCGCCCGCCGTCCCATAAAACGGATTGGGAACCTGCGCGTTCAGTTGATTCCCGAGGCTCAGGTACTGCGGATTCAACTGATCGACATTGATGGATGCGTTGTAGGTGAGGTGGTGGCCCTGGTTGCCGGAGTATCCCACCTCCAGCACGCTGGACGAGCCGATCTGGTATTGCAGGTCGAAACTGTAGTTTTCGACGTAACCGTTGGGAGAGTGGCGCTGCTGGAAGGGGACTCCGGCGCCGACATCGGTCAGCAAACCGAGCGCGCTGCCGGGAGGCGCCTGCAGCCCTCGCGGGAACGGATTGCTGAGAACGTCGAGCGGCACTTGGCCCGCGCCGCCGACACTGGTTTGGAAGTTCGTATTGAGCGAGTATCCGTCCAGCGTGCCGAGACCCAGCAGGGGCAAATAGAAGATGCCGTAACCGCCGCGCGCTACCAGCTTATCGGTGAGCTTGTAGGCGAAGCTCACGCGCGGGGAAAAGTTTGTGTGTTGTGTGTCCCAGGCGCCTCTTCCCAGATTTGTGTCCTTCAGAAAAACCAATCCGCCCTTCAGGGGCAAGCCGGCGGGGCCGGCCAGCGGGCTGGGGATGGTTGAGTTGAAGCTGGAGTAGCGATTGTAACGGTCGGTAGACGGCTGCTGCAGCTCGTAGCGGAGACCCACGTTCAGAGTAAGCCGCCGATTCACACGCCAGGCATCCTGAAGGTAGAGGCCGTAGTCGTGATGACCTTCGGCTAGCGGAGCGGTAATGGCGCCGTTGCCGCCCGACCCCGTGCCGAGCAGCAACGAAGCCAGAGCGTTGCCGCTGGTGGTGAGGCCGGGGACCACGTTCGGCCCGCTGGTGAACCCCTGGCTGAAGCTGAATTGGGGCGCGGTCACCCAGCCGCCGGCGCCGGGGCCGTTCTCGTAGCCGAACTCCATCGAGAATCCAAATTTGAGGCTGTGAGCGCTCAGTTGTTTG
>JBDTAT010000426.1:0-2887 GCA_039924505.1 Bryobacteraceae bacterium | reverse complement strand
GCCACTTTCACCGCCCACAGCCGCGTCACCTCCGGCCGAAGAGCCCGATAGAACGACGCGTTGATTTCAACCGTGTCGAAATGTTCCGACACCAGCTCCAGCGCATGCGCGCCGCGCGCGGGAGTTTTTGGAAAAACCAATCCATTCCAGTGCGGATACGACCATCCGGCAGGTCCGCAGCGGAGCGTTGGGGGAAGTGGCATAACGGCCTCCTTTTTCGCCTTTTGTTCGATACCTCATGGTACGCGAACAAAAGGCGAAAGTCAAGAGGTGGAAGACGGCTTTTGAAGGATTCGGGGGTAGCGCGCACTGGAGAATTTGTTAGTTGGACAGGTACGCCAGGATGCTCAATACGATCAGTGCGGCACCAAGCCATGCCAACCAAATTGGTCGCCGAACCTTGGTGTATTCCGGGTGGTGGGGTAGGCTCAATGGCAGGCCGGAAGAAATCGAGTGGGAGAAATTTCGGACAGCTTCGACCAGGTTGCTAAACAATCCAGGGACAGACCCAAACACGACGAGCACGCAGCCCGTCAATATACCGGTCATGATTTCATGCGGGTTCATTGTCTGCTTAACCGATCATAATGCTTAGGGTGCGCCAGCCACCTTCCAAAAGGTCGCGAGGCGTTTCTCAGTGCGCGGCAAGGATCTTTTTCACGCGCGCCCAGGCTTCGGTGCGGGCCTTGGCGTTGGCCTCCGTCGCATCCGGGGCCTCGCCGGCGCGCATGAAGCCGTGGCCTGCGCCGTCGTAAGTCACCGGCTCATACATTTTGCCGGCCTGCTGCATTGCGGTGCGCGCGCCTGGAATGGTCGCGCCGATGCGCGCGTCGTTCCTGGCGTAAAAACCGTAGACGGGCGCGTGAATGCGCTCCATCGCGTCGCTAGCCGGCGGCGGCCCGTAGAAGACCAGCGCCGCGGCGAGATCGGGACGGTTGGTGGCGAAGCGGAAACTCTGCCCGCCGCCCCAGCAGAAACCGGCGACAAATAATTTTCCGCTGGACGCGGGCAGCTTCAATGCGTAGTCCGCGGCCGCGTTCAAGTCCGCGGTAATCTGCTCGGGGCTCAGATGCCCAATGGCCGGTCCGACGCCGCCAGCCTTGAAGGCGCGCGTGCCGCCTCCATCCGGAGCCATGCCGGAGAGCAGGTCGGGCGCGACGGCGATATAACCGGCGGCGGCAAACTGATCGGCTACATCCTCGACCCAATCGGTCATGCCGAAAATTTCGTGGATGACCAGGACGACCGGGGTCTTGTCTTTCGATTCGGGATAGGCGACGAAGGTTTCCACCGATCGGCCGTCGTGCTTCACGGTAACCCATTCGCGATGGCGTGGGGAGTGGTCCACTTTGGTACGGGCCCAATCCTGAGCCAGTAAGGAGGAGACGGCAAGAACAAGCAGCACTGTGGTGCGGATCATGACACTAGTTGTAGCGCAATTTTCAGGCGCCGTCTTCCCATCCCCTTCACCGGACGGCCGGCGGTCCGGCTCCAGGCTTTTCGGTTTGCGGCGGATGCGCACAGGGCGGAACGCTCCGTTGTGCGCGGGTAAAGAAATGAAGCGCATCCTATCGCGCGGCAACGGCGCTTACAGCGTCTGTTTCAGAGCCGGCTTTAAGGTGTTGGGCCATTCAGAACCAGCACCACGATACGCAGGGAAGTTACCTGGTTGGATCAATTGAGCCATTTAAGGTAAGTGACTTTGGGCTTCGCCCGCAATGGTGGACCAGCCGCCCACTCTTGGAGAGTGTACTTGTTGCGTCCTGTCTTGAGCGGGTCGGCGCGATAGCCTCCTCCGGGGGACAGGTCGCCTCCGGGACGCACTTCGAGCGCCGGCACCATCACGAACAGTTCGACTTTGGTTTCGCGGCCGAACTTCTCGAAGACGCCGGCTGCGGCATTCCCGAGTTGTTCCACCGCCGAATTCATATCCTTAGCCTTTGGAGTCGCCCACGGAGACACGCCGGGGACCGGCGGCGTTCAGGGCGCCGTGAAAGCCGAGGGCATCCGCGCACTTGTATGTTTCCGTCATGTCCAGAAATTTTCGCACCTGTGGGTCTCCTTCTACCACCTGCACACAGCCGCGCTGGATTCGCAGATAGTCGAACAGATGCCGCTCCTGCTTCTCGCCTGTGCCACTCGCCATGAGAGCCTCCTTCGCACGTCTGCAACGGGCGCTTCATAATCTTACATCGACGCTCGGCGGTCCGCGCTACCGCGAACGCAACACGCGCCGCAGGTACGCCCCGGTATACGAACCGTCCGCAGCCGCGATCTGCTCGGGCGTGCCTTCGGCTACGATGCGGCCGCCGGCGTCGCCGCCTTCCGGGCCTAGGTCGATCACCCAATCGGCGGCGCGGATCACTTCGAGATTGTGCTCGATGATCAGAATGCTGGCGCCGCTGTGGATAAGGCGCTCAAAGGCGTCGAGCAGTTTCGCGATGTCGTCGAAGTGCAGGCCGGTGGTCGGCTCGTCGAATATATAAAGCGTACCTTCAGAGGTCGCCTGGGCCAGATGCGCGGCGAGTTTCACGCGCTGGGCTTCGCCGCCCGAAAGCGTGGTCGCCGATTGGCCCAGCCGCAGGTAGCCGAGGCCCACGTCGGCCAGCACCTTCAGCCGCGCAGCCAGCCGCGTCGCGCTCGAGAAAAACGATAGCGCTTCCTGCACCGTCAATTGCAGAACCTGGTGAATATTGAGGCCGTTGTAGCGCACATCCAGCACGCTGCTTTTGTACCGCGTGCCCTTGCACTCTTCGCACACCAGCCCGACGTCGGCGAGGAACTGCATTTCCACCGTGACGGTGCCATCGCCCTGGCAGGTTTCACACCGGCCGCCGGGAATGTTGAACGAGAAATGCCCAGCCTGGAAACCGCGCTTGGCGGCGTC
>JBDTAT010000425.1:0-3542 GCA_039924505.1 Bryobacteraceae bacterium | reverse complement strand
ACGATCAGCGCCGAGATGTGCGGCGCTGCTGGGGCGGCCGGCGCCAGCGCAAGAATAGCGCCGAATAACGCGGCGAGCGGATAAAAGTGTAAACGGCGAATCATACCCGCATTTTAGCGAGTTAACGATACAGAAGCGCGTTGAAGAACAACTTGAACGTTTCGTAACTTTGTGCGCGGTATTGCGGGCGCATTCCGAACAGGATCGCGTGGCCGCGTCCCAACGGAACGTCGAGCAGCGCGGCTTTTCCGGCCAGATACTGTTCGCCGAGCAGCCAGCCTGACGCGAGTACTCCGGCCGCCGGATAGCGGGCCAGAACTTTAATGCCGGTATCAAGCGCTTCCCAGGCCGGGCTTTGCTCGGACCACAGCGCAATGTTTTCCGGCACGCCGCGGGTGAGCGCCGAATCCGTGTCGAGCGTAACATTCAGCAGCGAACCCGGCGAGTAAAAATCGCGGCTCGAAACACCGCGCACCACGTTGCGCGCCTTCACGCCCAGTTGGTCGATGGCGTATTCGGTGGAGTGGTTGAGAAACACGAGCGTGCCTCCCTCCGCGGCGAAGTTCTTCAGCGCATCGCGCCCGCTATCGCCCAAGCCGCCCGTGAATTCCGCCGGCATTGTCCCGGCGTGAAAGCCTTCGACTAGAGACGCCTCGGATTGATCGGGGATGACGATGACGTCGTAACGCGCCCGTAAATTGCCGGCTCGAACCTCGGCATTGCGCAGGCTCGCATACGCGAAGCCGAACTGTTCCAGCAGCCAGCGCGTCCATCCTTCATCCATTTCCGGCACGAAGCTTTTGTACAGACCTATGCGCGGCCGGGAGATCCGCGCGACGCCGGCGACGCCGTGCAAATAGAAATCGCCGGTCGCGCGGTCGCGCCACACCCTGCCGCCCGAATTCCACGCATGGTTGATGGCGCGGTACGAATCGGTATCGGAGGCGGCGAGCGCGCCCGGCGGTGGCGGGGCCGGCAACGACATCGGAAACTGTCTCACCAGCGCGAGAGCCGCAGTGAAGGGATCGGCGATCGTATCGGTCTGGACGCCCATCAGCAGCGGCAGTGTTTGCGCGGTGACGTCGTACGGCCGCTTGGGCGGACCACCCGGATAGAGGCGCAGGTCGGGGTAGTGTTGACGCTCGAGCAGCGTCTTGGCCCAACTGCTGTACGGCTGCTGCATCCGGATGACATAATCGCCGGCCCGGTATTCGCGGCCAGCGGCGCGAAATGGTGCGGCAGCTTTTTCAATCTCGACCTGCCCGAAGGAAAGCGTTTCAAGCATCTTGCGCGACGATCCGGGATCGAGCTGCGCGGCCGGAATCACAAAGGCGTAAGGAGACGTGCGCGCGATGGCGCGCCGGCCAATGGTATAGAAGTTACGCAGCAGCTCTTCGCGATGGATGGCGGCCTGGTAGAGGCACGATTCCAGAGCTATTAATTGATAGTCGATAATATCGCGGAGATGCCACTCCCCGCCCATCCAGGGTTCCAGATAATTCCAGCTTCGCCGGCGTGGATTATATCCGAGCGCGTCTGGCGAAATCTGCTCCGGGCGAATGGTAATGGGAGTGGCGAGCGCCGCGCTGGCCGACTCGCTCAAGATGCGGAGCCCCGCGTGATAGGCCTGATAATGGCGCGCCGGCGACCAGAAATCGTACATGGCGTTGATGGCGACGCCCTTCTTGCCGGCAGCAGTTAAGTCGGCCGCCATCGACGTCCCCACTTCATTGCATTCCTGCGCGATGATGGCGTCGATGTTCGGGTCCACCGGGTCGAGCCACGGCGGCACAAACATGCGCGCCGTGTACGATCCCATCTGATGAACGTCGTAGACGATTTGCGGGTGCCAGACGTTGTGGAGTTGGCTGACGGTGGCTCGCGTTTCCGGCTGCGAGAAGATATACCAGTCGCGATTGTTGTCGTGCCCAACGTATTTCTGGTAGAGCTCCGGCGGCGACGTGCCTTCATACGCGGTGCCGAGGGTTTTTCGATACCAGCGCGCGACGATATCCACTCCGTCGGGGTTTTGCGAAGGCACCAGCAGGAAAATCGCATCGCGCAAAATTGCGCGGAAGCGCGGCTTGTCTTCGGTCAGCAGGCGATAGGCGAACTCGACGGCCGTGTGCGTGGAGCCGACCTCGGTGGCGTGGATGGAGCAGGTGATCAGCACCACCACCTTACCTTCGGCGATCAACGCCTCGGCCTCGGCGGGCGAGGTGTAGCGCGGATCGGCGAGCCGGCGCTGAATCTCCAGGTAGCGATCGAGGCGCCGCAGATTTTCGGGCGCCGAGATGGTGGCCGCGATGAACGGGCGGCCTTCGGCAGTAGTGCCGATGCGCTTCACCAGAATACGGTCACTCGATTTGGCGAGCGCTTCAAAATACGAGACGACCCGATCCCAATCGAGCAATTGGCGATCGACGCCGATGGGATGGCCGAAGTGCGATTCGGGCGTCGGGACGGCGGCGGGTAGAAGAGAAGCGGCGGCCAGGAGCGCGGCGGCGGCGCTTAGGCGCATTCGCGATTCAGCTCCGTCCACAGCGCCTTGTAGTAGCGCAGGAAGCGCTCCGGCTCCTGGCTTTCGGGCGCTTCGCACAGCGTGTAGCGGTCGTAGTTGGATTTGCGAAGCAGGGTGAACAGTTCACGCCACGGATACGCGCTGGTCAATTCGTTGATGTGGCAGTTGCGAATCCACGGACGCAATAGACGGAAGCTGGCCTGAACCGATCCGTTGACCACGTCGGTCGGATTCGAGTTCCAACAGAGGCCTACATTCGAGTGCGCGGTCTTCTGCATGATGGCGGCGGCGTTGGGCGGATTCTGGGTGTCGCGCCCGTGAACCTCCATCCAGATTTCGATGCCTTTGCCTGCGCCGTAATCGCCTACTTCGTGAAGGGACGCCGCTATATTCGAAAATGTGAGATCCGGCGGTACGCCTTTGGGAAGGCCGTTGGGACGCACTTTCACGCCCAATGCGCCGGTATCGTGCGCCAAATCGATAAATTCTTTCGCCACATCGACGTTGTGCCGGCGGACGGCCGGGTCGGGCGATTCAAATTCGCAGGTCGAACCAAAACTCAGCAGGCGGACCTTGGAGCGCGCGAAACGCTCGCCCACGCGGAGGCGGGCCGCTCGATCCAGCGACGGTTCGACGCCGTGCTTGTGTCCGGTGCGAAGCTCCACTGCCTCATAACCGGCCGCTTCCAACTTCGTAATGATGGTTTCCAGATCCCAGTCTTTTAGAACGTTGTACGTGACGGCGCCGAGATGCATAGTGGTTAGCAATTATTGTACTTCTAAGGCGCACGCGCAGAACGGAGTGCGGCGCGAAATGGTTCCTGATCGGCTTGGTCGTGCGCGCCGCACCCTTTGCGCGAACGCGCGGCCCGGTTCGATATACGGGGCCGCGCGTTATCAAACCGCGGCGCGCCGCTACTGGATAAGCCCGCGGCCGGCCGGTGCGCCGTTTACCGAGATCAAAGCCGTGGCCCCAATCATCGGCGTGCCGAAAAGCGGCCCATCGCAGAACGATCCGCCAC
>JBDTAT010000424.1:0-6366 GCA_039924505.1 Bryobacteraceae bacterium | reverse complement strand
TTGACATATTCTATATTTCTAGTATTATAGAAATATAGAATATGGGTTCGCCGCCAGCTTAAGCGCAACGCACCACATGGCTGCCTTCGGCGGAAGTCGCGCAAAACGGAGTGCGGCGCGAAATCGTTCCTGGTTGGTCCGGTGGTGCGCGCCGCACCCTTTGCGCTTCTGAGCTTGCCCGGATGAACTGGACGCGGAATGAAGAAAATCACAGAAGAAATCGCCCGGTACGCCGACATGTTCGCGGCAATGGGAACCGAGTCCCGGCTCCGCATCATGCAGCTTCTGCTTTCGGCCCACCCGGATGGGATGGTGGCCGGCGAAGTCCAGACGGAATTGGGTATCCCTGCGTCCACGCTTTCACATCATCTCGACAAGTTGAAGAACGAAGGCCTGGTGAACGTCGGCCGAGAAGGAACGTTCCTCCGGTACATGGCGAATACGGGGGCGCTGCGGGAATTGCTCACCTTCCTCTACGCCGAGTGTTGCACCCGGAACAAGGCAGTTGAACCGAAAACAATTTTTCGAATCTGCGGTTAGGAGAATATGTATGGGCGCGCAAGACATTCGAGAAGTCGTGCGGGAGAAATACGGCGAAGCGGCGCTCCGCGTGTCGACCGGCGCAAGCTCCTGCTGTGGAGCGTCAGCCGCGATGGGAGGCGGCTGCGATCCCATCACCAGCAATCTCTACGATGCCGCTCAAACCGCCGGTCTGCCGGACGAGGCCCTGCAAGCCTCGCTCGGTTGCGGCAACCCGACGGCGCTGGCGAAATTGAACCTGGGCGAAACGGTGCTCGATCTCGGATCGGGCGGCGGTATCGACGTTCTCTTATCGGCGCGGCGGGTTGGCCCTTCGGGTTTCGCGTACGGGGTCGACATGACCGATGAAATGCTGGCTCTCGCGAATGAAAATAAACGCAAGGCCGGCGCCGAGAACGTCGCGTTTATCAAGGGCACGATGGAAAACCTCCCGCTGCCGGACGCGAGCGTCGATGTCGTCTTAGGCAACTGCACCGTCAATCTCTCGCCCGATAAAGATCGGGTTCTGAAGGAAGCGTTTCGCGTCTTGAAGCCGGGCGGCCGGTTTGCCGTGTCCGACGTCGTCACAAGAGGCGGGATGTTGCCCGAGATCCGCCAGAGCGTTCTACTGTGGGTTGGATGCGTGGCCGGCGCGCTCGAAGAAAATCAGTACCGGAGTAAGCTGTCAGCCGCGGGCTTCGAACGGATTGAAATTGAGCCAACGCGCGTCTATCGTGTTTCGGACGCCCGGGAATTTCTAGCCGGGCAAGGTCTCGACGTGGACGCCATTGCTCCGCAAGTGGACGGCAAATTCATGAGCGCGTTTATCCGCGCCGTAAAGCCCGCCGCGGGCAATTTGTGTTGCGGGCCTGAGTGTTGTGCCTGACAAGCAGCGGGTATCCTTTGCAAGGCAGCTCGTGTCGGAAGCGGTCGGTACGGCGTTTTTACTGGCGGCCGTCGTCGGCTCCGGGATCATGGGTGAGAGGCTATCCGCGGGTAACGTCGCGATCGCTCTACTTGCTAACACCATTGCAACGGGCGCGATGCTGGTGGCGCTTATCTTAACGTTCGGACCCATCTCTGGGGCGCATCTGAATCCCGCGGTCACGCTGGTCGATGCGTGGCAAAGAGGAATCGCATGGCGGCGCGTTCCCGGCTACATCGCGGCGCAGACGGCCGGCGCCTTCCTCGGTGTGGCTTCCGCTAATCTCATGTTCGGCGCACCCATGTTTGCCGCATCGCATCACGCGCGGGCGGGCGGGGCTCAAATCTTCAGCGAATTCATCGCGACGTTCGGATTGGTTGCGGTCATATGGGGCTGCGTCCGTCTCCGGTCCTCGGCAATTCCATTCGCCGTAGGCGCCTACATCACCTCGGCATACTGGTTTACGGCGTCCACCTCGTTCGCGAATCCCGCGGTGACGCCTGCCCGATCCGTGACGGACACTTTTACCGGCATTCGGCCGGTTGACGTCCCCGGGTTCCTCGTGGCGCAGTTGGCTGGCGCGATCGCGGCAACGGCGCTCTTTGCGTGGCTGGCCCCGTCCTTGTCGACGCAAGCGGCAGCCGTTCTAATTCCTCACAACCGCGGCCGGGAGAATAATAATTGACAGCCCCGCGACGTGTCCTGATTCTATGCACCGGAAACTCCGCGAGAAGCCAGATGGCCGAAGGACTTTTACGCGATGCGGCAGGAGATCGTTTTGAAGTTTTTTCGGCGGGCGCCAAGCCGAGTCACGTTCGCCCGGAAGCGGTCACGGTGATGAACGAGACCGGCATCGATATCTCAGGTCATCGATCGAAGTCCGTAGACGAGTTCGCCGGCCAGGAGTTCGACTACGTGATTACGGTCTGCGGCAACGCAAACCAATTGTGTCCGGTCTTTCCCGGCCGCAGTCAGCGCGAGCACTGGCCGTTTGACGACCCGGCCGCGGTACGAGGTTCAGAGGACGAACGACTGGCAGCGTTCCGAAAGACCAGAGACCTGATGCGTACACGGATCCGTCAGTTCGTGGCTGAGCAGCACGAAGGTTAACTGGGGCGGCTAGTGGGGCTTGAACCCACGACATCCGGAACCACAATCCGGCGCTCTACCAACTGAGCTATAGCCGCCGCGTCTTTGTTTATTATCGCAAACCAAGCCGCACCGCGCTGAATGGATTATGCGAGTCCCGCCTTCTTCCACAACTCGTCCACGCGCGTCCGCACCTCCGGCGTCATCCGAATCACATCCGGCCACGGGCGCGTGAATCCCTCTTCGCGCCACTTCCGCGTCGCGTCAATTCCCATCTTCGAGCCAAAGTTCGCCAATCGGCTCGCGTGGTCGAGCGAATCCACCGGGCCCAGCACAAACTCGATGTCGCGCTGCGGATCGATGTTATTCAACGCCCGCCACGCCACTTCGCTCACGTTCTGCACATCCACATCTTCATCCACCACCACAATGCACTTGCTGAACATCGCCTGCCCCAATCCCCAGATCGCATGCATCACCTTGCGCGCGTGCGCCGGGTACGATTTGCGGATCGCCACCAGAATCAGGTTATGGAACACGCCTTCGGCCGGCATGGAAATATCGCGGATCTCGGGCAACTGCAGGCGCATCAAGGGGAGGAAAATGCGCTCGATCGCTTGACCCATATAGAAATCCTCCATGGGAGGCGGCCCGACAATCGTCGTCGCATAGATCGGCTTCTTGCGGCTGGTCATGCACTCAATGTGAAAAACCGGATAATCGTCTTCGAGCGAATAGTAACCGGTGTGGTCGCCGAATGGACCTTCGCGGCGCAACTCGCCCAGTTCCACGTATCCCTCCAGCACAATCTCCGCGTTCGCCGGGATTTCCAGGTCCACGGTTTCACACTTCACCATCTCCACCGGCTTGCCGCGCAGAAAGCCGGCGATCATCATTTCATCCAGGTCCGGAGGCAGCGGAAGAATCGCCGAATACATCGTTGCCGGATCGGCTCCAATCGCCACCGCGACTTCCATACGCTTCGTCTTGCCATCCGCCGTCAAGCGCCGGTAGTGCTCGGCCCCCTGTTTGTGCGTCTGCCAGTGCATGCCGGTGCTGCGCTCGTCGTACACTTGCATCCGGTAGCAGCCGCAGTTGCGTTTGCCGGTGTCGGGATTCTTTGAGAACACCATCGGCAGCGTGATGAAGCGGCCGCCGTCCCCAGGCCAGCATTGCAAAATCGGCAGCTCCGCCAACGAGAAGTTTTCCCGCCGCATCACCTCCTTGCACGGGCCGCCCGAAACGTTTTTTGGAAAGAATGCGCCCATTTCGGCCAGCTTCGGCAGCATCTTCAGCTTGCCGATCAAGCCTTCCGGCATACGCATTTCCAGATATTCCGCGATCCGGCGCGCTACGTCGTTTACGGATTCGACTTCAAGCGCGATCTCCATCCGGCGCGCGCTGGCAAAGGCGTTTAGCAATACCGGGACACTCGATCCCACCGGTTTTTCAAACAACAGCGCGGGACCTCCGCGCTTTACGGAGCGGTCGGCAAACTCCGTCATCTCCAGCTTTGGGTCCACCTCCACGGTCACGCGCTTCAACTCTTTGTTCTTTTCGAGAGCGTGGATAAAATCGCGGAGATCGTCGTAGGCCATAATCGCAGTGAACCTCCGTTTTACTATGATTGAAGTTCGTATGACAAACAAGACCGCCTTGGTAACCGGCGCCAGCCGCGGCATCGGCCGCGCCTGCGCCCTCACGCTCGCCGAGGCTGGCGCGCGCGTCGCCGTTGCGGCCCGCACCGTGGACAGGCTCGAGGAACTCGCCGTGGCGATTCGCGCCAAGGGTCACGAGGCCTTCGCCGTCGAGCTGGATCTGAGCTCTCCGGATTCCATCAAAGCCGCCTTCGCCAAGACTGCCTCCGAATTCGGCCGCATCGACATTCTGGTCAACAACGCCGGGATTACGCGCGATGGCCTGGCTCTGCGGATGAAGAAGGACGACTGGGACGCCGTGCTCAACACCAACTTGAGCGGCGCCTTTCTGGCGATCCAGCAGGTGCTGCAAGGCATGTTGCGCGCGCGCTGGGGACGCATTATAAACATCGCCTCCGTAGTCGGCGAGATGGGCAACCCGGGCCAATCGAATTACTCCGCCTCCAAGGCCGGCCTCATCGGGCTGACGAAATCGCTGGCGCTGGAATTGTCCAGCCGCAACATCACCGTCAACGCCGTCGCTCCCGGTTTCATCGAGACCGACATGACGGCCGGCCTCTCGCAGGAACTGAAGGACAACATGCTCTCCCACATTCCGCTGCACCGCTTCGGCCGCGCCGAAGATGTTGCAGCCGCCGTGCGTTACCTGGCCAGCGACGACGCTAGCTACATCACGGGCCACGTGCTCGACGTCAACGGCGGCCTGTATATGTAAAACGCGTCACAGGCTGCGCGCCGACGCCAGATAAATCGCATTCAAGAGCAACTTCAACGTGCCGAACGTCTGTCCACGGAATTGCGGCCGGAATCCGAACAGCACGACGCGGCCCTTGCCGTGGCGCGCTTCCACCAGAATCGGACGCCCCAGCACCGCCCGTTCTCCGGAAATCCATCCGCTTGCCAGCAGATTCGACGCCGCGTATCGCGCCACGGTGCGGATCTCCACGTCGCCTGTGTTGAACTCCGGCAGCAACGAAATCTCGAAGGCCTGGCCGCCGCTCGAAAACGCGAACGCATTCTCCGGCATCCCGAACGCAATCGGATTCGAAGTGTCAACCGTGATCCGCAGCAGCGACCCTGGGCAGTAGTAGCCACCCGCCGGCGCTTCCGCCTCCAGCCCCTGCGCCGCCGGCGAATGCAGCAGCAGCCGCAGCCCCAATGGGAAATAGCGCGCCGGAAGTTCCGCCGCCGCATCGAATGCGATCAGCGTACCGCCGTCGCGCACAAACCGGTCCAGCCGTTCCAGTCCCTGAATTTCAATCCCGCCCGTGTATTCGGGCCGCTGGAGTCCAGTCTCCACTCCCACACGGCCGGCCGCCCGCTCACCCGGGCGAATGCCGTAGAGAATCGACGCCGCGGATTCCGACGGCAGAATGATCGTGTCCGCGCGCGCCCGCAGATCGCCCGACCGGAAGTCGTCGTTGTGCAGCGCCGCATATGGCACTTTGAAATTATCCAGCACCCATTCGGTCCACCCGGCGTCGGCGTTCGGAATCCAGGATTCGTAGACGCCGACGCGCGGCGTCCGCAGCTCCCATTTTACGATTGAGGCGTCCGTTCCCGGCGCGCCGGCTAAACGGCCATCATTGGTCCATCGCGGGGCGCGGTGCTGCGCCAGTTCATCGGCCATCGTCAGGAAGAACGAATCGTCGCGATGATCGTGTGAGGAGGCGAGCGGCGCTAGATCCGCCATATCCTCAAGTTTGGCCTGAAAGGGCCGATCGACCCGATCCACCTGCACACCCATCGACATGCTCAACGTCCAACCGGCAATATCGTATGGCCGCTTGGTGACGCCGTTCGCGCCCGACCGGATCTCGGGATAATGTTGCGGCTCCAAAAGGTCCATCAAGTATCCGCGAAACGGTTGGCCGGCGCCGATCACATACGTCCCTTCCGGATATTCCTCGCCCGCCGCCTGAAACTTCGCGCTAGCCCGCTCGACTGCGATTCCCGCCAGCGCCATACGCCGCAACATCTCTCGCGCGCTCCACGGGTCCCATTGATCCGGCGCAATCAGGTACGCAAACGGTTCACCTTTACCGCCGGCTTCTACGTTCGCCCGCGCCAGCTCCCAGGCCTTATACAAAAAGTGCGCGGATCGCTCCGACGCCAGATTCAGAATCGCGAAGTCCGCCGTCAGCATGTAATCAATCGCGTTTTTCACGCTCCACG
>JBDTAT010000423.1:0-2630 GCA_039924505.1 Bryobacteraceae bacterium | reverse complement strand
AAGGAAACGACCGGAACCGGGCTGGGACTTTGGGTCAGCGCCGGGATCATGGAAAAGCATGGCGCCAGGATTTCAGTTCGCAGCAGCGAAGGCGCGGGGCGGCACGGGACGGTTTTTTCCATCTGGTTTCCTCTGAGCGGTGTTCCAAGTGCAGAGGGGTCCAATAATAGCGGGCAACCGGCAAACTAAATCCGTCATCTCTTACACGACACTAACTATGCTGTTGTACGCGGAGGAGACAAAATGCTCATCGTTCTGATTATTCTGCTTTTGATATTTGGATTTGGCGGCTATCGCATGGGGCCGGGGCTGGGATATTACGGCGGCGGCGGTATCAGCTTGATCATTTTGATCGTGATTATCCTGTTGCTGCTGCGGGTCATCTGACGGCTGCAATGTGTTGGAAGTGAAATGAAGAAGGCCGGTCCATTGGGACCGGCCTTCTTCATTTGGAGGGCGGAACGCCGCGCGAAATTTTCCGAATCAAAAATTCCTGCAGCAAGGCCCCGACTGCGCCGGTTGCCGTACCGATCAGAGCGTTGTCGATGGTCACGGCTCCGCGATCGGACGACGGGTAGTAGATATTTGAGATTCCCGCAGCGGCTAGATCGCCGAGTACGCTCGAGTAGTTCGGCTGCCAATGTCCGTTGTCACCCTTGCAGATAACGACAGTGGAGATGGCATAGAGCGCCCTGGAGCGGATGCTCCCAGTTCCCTTGTAAAAATAACGCGGGTCCTGATGCAGGACGGATGGGAGAATTGCGCCGCCGATCATAGTGCCGATAAAACCGTCGGCATAGGAAGCGCCGTAACGCTTCGCGTACCCCTCAGTCCCCTGGCCATAGCCCTTGAAATTGTTTTGCCATTGCTCAACGCCGGCGACGACTCCTGACCCCAGAAAGGCAATGGGGTCGATCGATGATCGCCAAGCGAGCCGGAACTTTTGTTTGGAGCTGAGCGGCTCCGCATCCCACACATAGCTGGTGTAGAAGTTGGGGACGATGCCGAGCACGCGCTGTCTCTCTTCGACCTTCACCTGCTCTTCGGCCAGATCGTGGCTGGAGAAGACTACGCGAACGCTGGTACTTGCCGAGGCTATCTCGAGTTGAATCGGAAGCAGGTCGTAATATTGCCCCGATGTAAGAACAATTTCCGATCGGGCCCAGGGAGCAAATCCTTGGGACGCGATGGTGACCTGGTAATTTCCGGGAGCGAGGCCGGTGAAGTTGAAAAATCCGGTGCTTTGCGTGAGCAGCGTGCGTTGCTTGTTCGAGCCGCTGAGTTGAAGGGTGACGGTGGCGCCGGTAACGACATTTCCAGCCGAGTCCTTTACTGTTCCATAGATGCGTCCGCCATCCTGTTCTGCGGGTTCGGCGGCCGAGACAACCGCTTGGGAGGAAGAGGGCGTGGGAGTCGGTTGCGTGGGAGTCGATTGCGCTGGCATGGCTGGACAAAGCATCCCGCCCAGGAAAGTCATATAGAAGAGAGACCGCACGACTCGCAATGTGTAGGGTTCACGCACGGTCTGCTTTCATTCTATGTTGGTCAATGCTCATAATTTGTATTGGCAGGCCGGGCTCTTATCGGCGGGAACCGAAACGCGTCCCTTAACAAGGATGCAATTGTGCTTTGTGCCTGCGGGAGTCCTCGGGTATACTCAAAGTTTGCTGTCTACATACGATTTTCTCATTAGGAGCACACTGCAATGCCGAAGCGCACATTTCAACCGAACCGCCGCCACCGCGCCAAGACGCATGGCTTCCGTGCCCGCATGAAGACCAAGGCTGGGCAGGCCGTGCTGTCGCGCCGCCGCGCCAAGGGCCGCAAGCGCGTGTCCGTAAGCGCCGGGTATCGCGACTAGCACTTCGCGATTCGGGTTGCGGAATCTGAATTCGGGCGTTCATTGAACGCGTCGAACTGAAACAATTCTGAATGTAACCGTAGGTCCCTCCACTCCGCTGCGCTCCGGCCGGGATGACAAGATCATCATTTTCACACGGAGTTTTCCGAGCAAACTCACCAGGTGTGCAATGCCCGCCAATCCAGCCAATCCACTCTGTCAGGGAGCAGGCACCGTGCCTCGCGAGGCTTGGCTGCGGAAACATGCCGACTACCAGCGGGTGTATCGCGAAGGCAAACGCCAGTCGCTGCCGCTGATGACGTATTTCTTTGCGATCCGCTCACTGGAAGATGGGGCGAAACGTCCGCCAGCGAACCCGGCTGCGCCGATTTCGCGCGTGGGGCTTACGGCGGGCCGGGTGCTTGGGAATGCGGTGGCGCGCAACCGCATCAAGCGCCGGATGCGGGCCGCAGTGCGACAGCATCGCATGGAATTGACTGCCAGTGTGGATGTGATTCTGCATCCTAGGAAGACAGTGCTGGAGGCGGAATTTTCCCAGATTGAACGCGATGTGCTGCGGGCCTTTCGGGCGGTGCAGGCTGCTTGTGCTGGGATTGGATCAGGTTCCGGGACCGGATAAACCCACATCTCAAAAGCGAGATGTGGGGCACGCAGGTTCCCGGATTTCCAGCATCCCACCCTTCACACAAAACGCGAAGGATGGGGCACCCGTTTCTACTGGGTATCAGGACTGCCGGATTTCCAGGATCGAACGTGAAAGACTGCGCCT
>JBDTAT010000422.1:0-11442 GCA_039924505.1 Bryobacteraceae bacterium | reverse complement strand
AATCGGATTCACCTGGGAACCATTCGTAACCCGGTAGTTGTTGTTCACGTAGCCTACGGTGCCGGGCGCGGCGCCGGTATTTGGAGTCAAGAGGCCACCCGACTGGAACACGCCGATGGCCTTCACGCTGAGCGGATCGAACAGGCTTTTGGGGATCTGGTTATTGGCGAACGGGGTGCGGGTTACCGTGCCGTTGGCGCCGACGACCTGCGTGGTGGGATCGTAGATGGGAATCTGTTTGCCGCTGGAATCCACCCACTTGCTGAAATCGCCGTTGTACATTTCCGGCGTCGGCACGGTGGTGGTGAAAGCCGTCGCGCCGGACCGGTTGCGGAATCCTTCGTACGCGAAGAAGAAAAATGTCTTATTGCGCCCGTTGTACAGCTTCGGAATCCAAACGGGGCCGCCGGCGCTGGCGCCGAAGTCGTTTTGCTTGTAAATCGGGCGTGGGATACCGGCGCGGTTACTGAAAAAGTAATTGGCGTCGAAGTCGTTGTTGCGGAGAAATTCGTAGGCTGAGCCGTGATAGTCGTTGGTGCCGGACTTGGACACGAACGTCATCACGCCGCCGCCGGCGTGGCCGTATTCCGCCTTGAATCCGTTGGTATCGACCGTGAATTCGGTGATGGCCTCAAGCGAGGGAGCGTTCGACGCCACCCAGCTCATCTGCAGCGCGCGGCCGGTGTTCGTCGAAACGCCGTCGAGCGTCGACCCATAGCTCGCCGCCTGCCCGCCGCCCAATACGAAGTTGTTGTCCCCGCCGGTGTTCTTCGCCTCCGGCGTCAAAGTTGCCAGATCGAACGGGCTGCGGAGCGTGCCGCTGACCACCAACGGCAGATCGTCCACCATGCGGTTGGTGACGGTGGCGCTCGATTTCGAATCTTCGGTCTGCAGTTGCGCGGCCGAGGCTTGCACTTCCACCGCCTGCCGCGTGCTGCCCACCTCCAATGTCAGGTCGGCGCGCGCGCTCGACGCGGCGTTCAGCGTCAGGCCAGTGACCACCGCCGGCCGGAAGCCCTCTTTTTCCGCGCGGACGGTGTAGGTGCCGACAGTAAGGCTGGGAATGGTGTAATCGCCGGCCGAGCTCGTGGTAACCGTGATAACGGAATTGGTGGCCGTTTCCGTGGCCGTGACGGTGGCTCCCGGAACCACGGCGCCGGTGGCGTCATGCACCGTACCGGAAATGGTGCCGCGCTCGGATTGCGCGAAGAGAGAAAAGGCGGCGAACACCGCCAGCGAGATCAGGCAGAATCCACGCGAGGTGGACCGGTTCAACATAACGTACCCCCCAAATACAAGTTCGCCAGATTATGGGCGTTTAGGTGAGTTTAGCACCTGGCTTGTACGTTCGCAATCTTTTTTGGCTGCCCGCAACAGAAGTCGCCGTTACCACCGGCTGCCAGCCCAGCTATACGGAGCGTTTCCAGGGTTGGCCGTCCGTGGTAAAGTCGTAAAGGTTCGCTGGCCGATGCACGCGGCCCGGCAAAAACAATTCGTTTCCGAGCCGCGACCGTAGCGGAGCGGTTTCTACCCCGGGGCCATCAGTTTAGCCCTCCACCAATGAAAATCACACACATCAAAACCTGGCTCGTCGAGGGCATCAAGTATAATTGGACGCTGGTGAAAGTTTTCACCGACTCTGGCCTCACCGGCATTGGGGAAGCCACCAACTGGCCCGGCAGCCCCATGGTCGAGGCCGCTTGCCAGCACGTGGCGCAATTGCTGATCGGCGAAGACCCATCGCGGATCGATTACCTCTATACCAAGCTTTACCGCGACATGAACTACGTCGGCCGCGGCGGTCCTCTACAGAGTGCGATCAGCGCCATCGATATTGCGCTCTGGGATATTCTGGGCAAGCGCGCCGGCTTGCCGGTGTATGAGTTGCTGGGCGGCGCGTACCGCAAGCGCATCGAGCTATACGCCAACTACTGGTTTCTCGAAGGAACCGGCGCGCCCGAGGACTATGCTCGACAGGCGCGGTCCATGGCGGCGCTCGGCTTCGGCGCGTGCAAGTTCGATCCTTTCGCCCATGTGGACTACCGTTGGGGTGACGATCTGCAGCTCAACGGATCGCTGACCGAGGCGCAAAAACGGCTGGCGATGGAGCGGCTCCTGGCCGTGAGCGACGCTCTCGGGCCGGCCTTTCCGATTGCGGTCGAAACCCACGCTCTGCTGAATGAGCCGACTGCTGTCGAAATGGCTCACCGCATCGCCGCCGCGAAAATTAACTGCATGTGGTACGAGGAGCCGGCCGGTCCCGAGTTTCCCGCCGAGATCGCCAACATCAAGCGCCAGATCCCCTTGCCGGTGTGCGTCGGCGAGCGGTTGCACAGCCGCTATATGTGCCGCCAGATTCTCGACCTGCACGCAGCCGACGTATTGATGCCCGATGTGACGCGCTGCGGCGGCATTAGTGAGCTGCGCAAAATCGCCACGCTCTGTGAGACCTACAACGTGCCTATTGCGCCCCATAATCCCAATGGGCCGATCTCCACCATCGCGTCCGCGCACGTGATGGCGGCCACGCCCAATTTCTTCCGCCAGGAATTTATGCTAATGGATGTGCCATGGCGCGACACGATTCTCGATAAACCGCTCCCGGTCCGGGATGGCCATTTTCACTTAAGCGCCGAGCCCGGTCTTGGGTTCGATTTGATCGAAGCGGAAGTGGAAAAGCACCCGGGAGTGCGCACCGCGCGCGAAGGATTCTATATCTGAGACAGCAGGAGGCGGTTGGATCTGCTACTCTAAAGTTGCGCTGTGAAATTCTGTTTAGGACATTAGAAGGAGCGACCAATGTTGGAATCGATCGGAATGCCGGAACTGCTGGTGATCCTGGCAGTGGCGGTGCTATTGTTCGGCGGCAGCAAGATTCCCGAGTTGGCCAAAGGCCTCGGCGAGGGCATCCGCAATTTCAAACAGGCCATCAAGGACGATAAGTCCAGCTAGCCCAATCCGATGCCGCGCGTGTAAGCAAGCGGTTGTCGGCATGCTCCGGACCCAACGGTCGACGAATAGTACGCGTCGCCTTTGAGCAGCGGATTTGTAGATCAACTTTTGGCCGTCACACTCTGCGGCGTGCCGGTGCGGCGGCGGGCTGGCGGTGGTTGAGCACTTGCCGGGGCGCGGCTAAGTTGTCTTCCACTCCTCCAACCAGCGACTCCAACTCGCAAACAATATCGTTCAGGGCTTGCGCTTGCGCGGCCATTTGTTCGCTGGCCGAAGCGCTCTCTTCCGCGTTCGCGGCGGTGCGCTGGGTCACTTCATCCATCTGCGAAATGGCGCGGGCGATCTGTTCCATGCCGCGCGCTTGCTCCTGGCTGCCGAGATTCACTTCGTCCACTAGCATTTTGACGCGGCCGGCGCTTCCGGTGATGGAACGGAACGCTTGGGAAACCTCCTCCAGACGTTTGGTTCCCTCACCCGATGTGGCGATGGATTCCTCAATCAGGGCGGCGGTGTCCTTGGCCGCCTTGGCCGAGCGCTGCGCCAGATTCCGCACCTCTTCGGCGACCACGGCGAAACCCATTCCGGCCTCCCCGGCGCGCGCGGCTTCCACCGCCGCGTTCAGAGCCAGAATATTCGTCTGAAACGCGATCTCATCGATCACTTTGATGATTTTGGAAATTTTGTTGCTCGAGTTGTTGATCTCGGCCATGGAGGCGACCATCTGCTCCAGCGTCTGGTTGCCTTTGCCGACGTTCCGGTCGACCGCCGCCATTTCGGACGCGGCCATGCTGGAGCTTTCGGCGCTCTTGCGCGTCATCGACGTGATCTCTTCGCTCGACGCCGACGTCTCCTCGAGCGACGCCGCCTGTTCGGAAGCGCCTTGCGCCAGCGATTGGCTGGAGGAGGCGACCTCGGAGGCGGCGCTGGCGATCTGCACGGCCCCCCGCGCCAGTTCCAGCGTCACGCGGCGCAGCGTGCCGTTGATGCCGCGCACCAGGATAAATGCCAGCGCGAGGCCGGTTACCACGGAAATTACCAGCAGCATCCACGACCACGTGTTCGCGTTCGCGAGCGCCGCCTGGGTGAACGCGAGGTTGGCGTCGCCATTGCTCTTATTGAAATCGACCTCGTCGTCGATCGCCTGGATTAGCTCGTTGAACGCCGGACGAGTGGTGGAGATGGTCAGCGCCGACGCCTCGGCCGCCTTGCCTGCCCGGCTGAGCGCCAGCACCTGATCCTTTGCCGCGAGATATTTGTCGAGCGTCAGCGGAATTCGCGCATATAATTCCCGGTTGCGGGCCGTCTCTATCGTCTTCTCGTAGCCCTGTTCTTCCTGCTGGATCTTCTGGATTCGATCCGCGATCTTCCGGTCGAAGCCGGCCTTCTCCTGTGCGGCCGCCGGAATGTGCATCAGCACCAGCGAGTGCAAGTCCATCGCCGTCTCGGCCAGTTTGCCGATCTGGTAGACGCCCGGGAAAAAGTCCCCGGCGATCCCCTGCAACGCATCCTGGGTCCGCACCGTCTTGATCAGCGAGACGCTTCCCAGAACCAGCGTGAGCAGCACCAGCAGGCTGCACGCGAACGTTATTTTCTTGCCAACCGTAAGGTGATTTTCGGCCATTCATCTACGCCTCTCTTTTCATATCGCATCCAGTGGGCGCAGCTTGAGAGGAATCCCGTTCACCCCCTCCTCATATTTTTCCAATCCCATCGAAATAAACGCCGCCAACTCGATTTCGACAACCACAATCGTTCGGAATCCGCGTTCTCCATGCTATGAATTAGATCGCATGGTGACTTTATGACCTCAGTCGCTTTATTCGACGCCAACCGCGCCAATGCCCAACTCTCTACCGGCCCCAAAACCGAAGCCGGTAAAGAAGCTTCCAAAAACAACGCCTTCAAACACGGTCTCACCAGCCGGCAAATCGTCCTCAAGCACGAAGACCCGCAAGCCTTCGAGCAACTGAGACTCGCAATCGTCGCGGACTTCTCGCCCGCCGGCTTGGCCGAGGAGATCCGCGGGACACACGATGTGAAGATCATGAAAGGGCATGTATCGAAGGACCACGTGCTTCTGCTGGTGTCGATCCCACCGCAGGCGACCATCAGCCGGCTGGGAATGGGAGGAATGAGGAATGTTGATCGGCGTCTCAGTCCAGCTAAGCTTTATTCACGCCCAAAACACACTAAGTTTTTTGGGGCTCGCGGCGGCCGTGTCCGGGATGGAGCCGCGTGTCATATGGTGCGTGCGTCATGCCGGCCGAATTCCTCCGAAATTTTGGGTTCCCATCCTAGCTCCTCAACCGTGACGAAAGGGGCTGACTCAGCCCGCTGCTTCTTCAGCCGCGCAAATCGGCGGAGAAGAGTTGGAGACGCGGCTGGTTTAAGGTGTGGCTCCCCCTCGTGGATGCTTTTAGAACTTTTTGCCGCCTACCGGGCGTACAGGGGAAGATGTTGTTTGAAGAAATTGCTTCCCTTCCTGGTGTTGCCGCCTAGCGGGAGTTTACTCGAAAGCGGGTAAAGACACGGACAAGTAGGTTTATTTGGCGAATCTTAGAGGGACAGCTCTGTAGTACCCACGTTGGGTACTACAGAGCTGTTCAAGGCCAGCGATTCGGCCAGGGCTTGTTGAGCCAGGGTCTGCTTGGAGAGCACAGTGGCCACACGATTAGGTCCGTTGCCGCCGAGGGGTGGATAGAGGAGGACGAACTGTTGAATCTGGCGGAGTTCCTCCAGAAATTGCTCCATGCTCAGGCCCGGCCACACCTTCCGCGACTCGCGATGAAGGTACTGGAGCAGCGAGATTCCGAGCATACAGTAGAAGGCGTGAATCCGGATCTTGCTGTCGGTCCAGTGATGCATCGGCCCCCAGCCTAACCATCCGCCGTCCTTGGCTTTCACGTAATGCAGTTGAACGAGTCGCGGGTGCTCCGGGGACTCTTCAAAGTGGAGCACAGCCGCCTCGAGCACACTGCGCCGGATCTCATCCCACGCGTCGGCCTCCGTTAAAATTGCGTGTCCGCGCGTGCGTGCGCAAAATCCTCGTTCTCCCGCGCCGCGGACTTTGAAGATTTGCTCCATGCCCATGGAGCACTGCGAACCGCCTTCGACTTCGCCCGCCCGCTATTTTCATTCTTCGTGTTCGCCTCGGCCCGCCATGCCTACTCATACCGCAGTGCCACCAGCGGATCCACCCGGGCCGCCCGCCGCGCCGGAACGTAGCAAGCCGCCAGCGCGACCAGCGCCAGAATCGCAGCCACCCCCGTCATCGTCACCGGATCCGTAGCGCTCGTGTTGAATAGCAGGCTGGATATCAAGCGGGTCAACGCCAGCGCGGCCGCCCCGCCCAACGCCAGGCCCAGCACAACCAGCAGCATTCCTTGCCCAATCGCCAGTTTCAGCAAATCCATTGCCGACGCCCCCAACGCCGCGCGCACACCCAGCTCGTGCGTGCGCTGCGCCACTGTGCAGGAAATCACGCCGTAAATTCCAATCGCCGCCAGCGCCAGCGCGATCCCCGCGAAGATTCCCAGCAACCCCGTGCGCAAACGATTCGCCCCCAGCGATTCCGATTTAATCTGCTCCAGCAGCTTTACGTCGGTGAGCGCCTGATGCTTATTAATCTGCCACACTTCGTGCTGAATCGCCTTCAGCATCAGCCGTGGATCGCCGCCCGCGCGCACCAGCAGAGTCATTCCCACTACCGGGCTTTGCCGGTAGGAAACATAGACGCCGGGGCTGTTGTCGTCCAGGCCATTCACTTTCTCGTCGGCCGCCACGCCCACCACTTCCCAGGGAATCTCCGGGCCCAGCTCGTGTTTGCCGGTGACAATCTGCTGAATCAGAATCCGTTTACCCATTGGATCTTCGTTCTTGAAATAGCGCTTCGCCATCGTCTCGTTGATCACCGTCACCGGCGCCGCGCCTGCCGCGTCGCTCATCGCCAACCGCCGGCCCCGCCGCAGCTTCATGCGCAGCGCGCCGAAGTACGACGGGCTGACTATCTTAAAGAAGCAGCTTGGCCGGGTCGCGACGGCCATCTGCGGCTGTCCCGCAATCTGAAACCACATTCCTAAACCCCAGCCCTCTAGCGGCAGCGCCGAGGTGACCGCGGCGCCGCTCACGCCGGGCAGCGCATCTATCCGCTGCAGAATCTCAGCCAGATAGTTGGCCAGCCGCCCGCCGTCCGTGTTTTGATCGTTCGCCATCGGCAGCCCCATCGTGAGCACGTTGGCCGCCTCGAAACCCGGATCGATATTCAACAGCCGCACGAAGCTGCGGATCAGCAGACCCGCGCCCGTCAGCAAGACAAAGGCCAGCGCCACCTCGGCCACGATCAGCGTGCCGCGCAGCCGCTTGCGCGCAACTCCGCTCGACGCTCCACGCCCGCCCTCTTTCAGCGCCTCGGCCGCGTCCCGCCGGCTCGCCTCCATCGCTGGCGCAACGCCGCAGAATAATCCCGTCGCCAGTGAAATCGAAACCAGGAACAGGAGTGCCCGCAAATCCAGGCGCACGTCCGCCTGCGCCGGCAGCAGGCCGGGCGGCATTGCGTATTGAATCCCCCGCAGCAGCCCATACCCGAGCGCCAGCCCCGCCGCGCCCCCGCACACCGAAAGCAGCACCGTTTCAGTGAGAAACTGCCGCACCAGCCGCGCGCGGCCCGCGCCCAGCGCCGACCGGATCGCCACCTCACGCTCCCGCCCGGCCCCTCGCGCCAGCAGCAGGTTCGCCAGATTCGCGCATCCGATCAGCAGCACCGCCGCAACCGCCGCCAGCAGCACGTACAGCGAATCGCGCAACCGCGGCGCCACGTATTCGTCCACATACCGCTCCACCGTCACGCCCCAACCCTTGTTCGACTCCGGATAGTCCCTCGCAATACGCGCTCCAATCGCGTCCATATCGGCGCGCGCCTGCTCCAGCGTTACACCCGGCTTCATCCGCGCGAACACGCGCATCCAATGGAAATTCCGCGTCATGTTCCCCGGCGTAAAAACCAGCGGCATCCAGACTTCCGGCCATGACCGGTCGAACACGCCGTCCTCCGGCAGCGCGCCGATAATCGTGTAGTTCTCGTTGTCGAGCGTAATCGTCCGGCCGAGCACGCGCCGGTCGGCGCCGAACCGGCTCTTCCACGTGCGATTCGATAACACCACCACATTCCCCTTGCCGGCTTGATCCTCTCCCTCTGCGAAGGTCCGCCCGAGCGACGGCGCGGCCCCAAAAAGATCGAAATATCTCGCCCCCACCAATTGCGCCTTGAACTGCTCCGGTTCGCCCACGCCGGTAAGCGTCACCACTGCGCCGGTCACCGCCGCCGTGTACTTGAAAACATCATTCTGCCGCGCCCAATCGAGATAGTTCAGCGTGGATACCCCGTTCTCCTTACCGTTTGGCGGCTTCTCCCAGACGTCGACAATCTGGCCGGCATCGGGAAACGGCAGCGGCTTCAGCAGCACTCCGTCGGCGATGCTGAAAATCGCCGTATTCGCGCCCAATCCCAGCGCCAGCGTAAGTATCGCGACTGCCGTAAATCCTGGACTCTTTCGCATCGCGCGAAATCCGAATCTCACATCGTTACCCAAGCTGTGCAACTCCGCTCCTCTCGTACGATCTGATCCGGTTGGACGCTCCCAGGCATTGCCGGTTAGGAATACCGGGAGGAATGCAGATAGTTACGCAGCCCAAAGCCGAGCCGTGATCTTCAACGTCAACTCGCCAGTAGAACTGGCAGACTTCCGAGCCGCGACTGTGAGAAGGCGTGAAAAAATCAAATACGCACGTTTTCCACGGATTTCGGCTACCAGAGGCCCGCTCAGAGGCGCTATAACGCGTTGTGACGGGTCGTCCAATGGTTTTGTATCCCTCCCCGTGGTCACGTCTCCGGTTTTCGGGATTTTTTCACACCTTCTGAGTCAGCGGTGTCCGCCACCGGCCATTAGGCTCGGCGGCCAAGTGCAACACGCCACGGAAGCTTCATGCAGCTTCCACAGCGGATGATCTTACCTTTCACATAGCGGAGCTGGATCGGTCGCACGCACTTTGTGCGCTCGTCAAACTACGGAATGGCTGGGCTGCCGGTGCGTGATGCCGCCGTTCCCGCAAAACGCCACGGCGCGCAGTCGCGAGTGCGCTTCTGTTGCCCACCGCCAAGCGACACGCGTTCTTGTGTTCGACCGTATCAGGCTTCGAGTTCGAGGATAAATGCCAGCGCGAGCATGATTTCGGCCACTACTTTTTGCGGGGGTTCACCCAGTCTCCGTTCAAGGCGAACATTGGGAGCCTAGGTCTGCCAGCCACACATCACTTGGATGGGCGCTCATCTAGCAACTCCAACGTTTCCTGCTCCACTCGCCGCCGCCGCGATACGCCCAGCGTGTCCTGATCCGCCAGATCGATAATCTCCGAAACGCGGTGCCGGACATGTTCGATAGTCTCCAATTTCCATTCGCGCAGCTTTCTGTCGAGCCGTTCCAGCAAAGCGTCCATATGACCCTCCAAATATCAAGCGGCAGCAACTCCGATATCAGTGCAGCTCTCCGGAATTAACACGTCCCCCAGCCTGTTCACATCCACTCAAAATAATTTTTACCCACCCTCATCCCCAATCAACTCAACCCCTTACCCCACATCTTACAGCCCGTCGGCCATTCCCACCGGTTCGTTTTCAGCGGTGCCCGTGAGATAACCATCTCAGGAGCGCAGTACGCTGGCCAGCGATGCTTCTAAACTTCTGGTGTCGCCGGATTCTCCAAAGGAATCCGGCGCCGGCACCGGTGTCGGAAAGAAGAATGCGTAGAAAGTCATTTGAAAGTGGTCTGAGATACGGAGATTCGGTTGGGGTGCGGGCCTCGACCGGTCTTCGCGATTCGGATCACCGGAAAGCGGCCGACGAAGTTCTCACCCATACGGGGGTGGACGTAAAACCTTCGCTCCCGAAAGTTTATCCACTCGTTCTTGAGGCCGTAGTGTGCCCACTCACGCCAGCGTGAAGCGCCGACGCGCGCCGGGTTTATTCAACGCCTCCAATTCTACTCAGCAGTTTGACCGTTCACGGGGCAACGGCTCGTTCCGCAAGGTAAATCTATTGGAGCATCTCTTCAACGGCGCGAATCGGAATCGACCTTTTTTGTGCAACCTCGGCAATGATTCCATGGAGCGTCCCGGTCTTGAGTGGGTTGTGTTTAGGGACGGTGACGAGTGCGCCGGCAAGCCCTCATATCGAAGCCGCACGTGAGACCCTTTCTGGCGCACCACCTTGTATCCCAGGCTCTCGAGCACGCGAATCAAGCGATTTCCGGAAACGTCCGCGGAAGCTTCACGCGGCTTCGACCGGAATCAGCTCGTCTTTCACGTAATGCAATTGAGCGAGTCGCGGGTGCTCCGGGGACTCTTCAAAGTGGAGCGCAGTCGCCTCGAGCACATTGTGCCGGAGTTCTTCCCACGTGTCGGCTTCCGTGAAAATTGCGTGGCCGAGCGCTCGTGCGCAATATCCGCCTTCTTCCGCATCGCGGACTTCGAAGATTAGCTCCATGCTAATAGAATACCCGCCTGCCGCCTTCAGTTGGAATTGCTGTGCGCCAGCCGATCTTCACGCTAGACGCATGGCATGAGCGGTCTTCGACTTCACCCGCCTTTCTGCAACTTTCGCTCGGGACGCTCTCACCTTTCAAAAAGCGAAGATGGATCGGCCGCACGCACTCCGCGCGCTCTTCGAAGTGCAGCGTGGTCGCCTCCAACGTTGTGGCGGAGTCGTCTCCAAAGTGTCAGCCTCTGTGAAAACTGCGCGGCCGAACGCATGCGCCCAAAGGCCTCCCAATGAATGCCTGGGCTGCCCGTGCGTTGTCACGAGTGCGATTCTGTTGCCCACCGCCAAGCGACAAGCGTTCTTCTGTTCGATCCCTTTCTCCACCGTAAGTCAACGTACGCGCGCAGGTCGATTACCCACCCTCCACAACGGGTCTCTTGGAGCGCGCGGATCGCGGCGGTGTCCTTCAAAGCAACCGGAAACACGCTGCCCCCCACTCCCTTGTGCGCGAGTTTCCTGAGAGCGTGATGATCCCTAATCCTGGATCGAACCCGTATCAGGCTTCGAGTTCGAGCACAAATGCCAGCGCACGCTTGATACTGGCCATCGCATCGTGCGGGAGTTTACCTAGTCTGCGTTCAAGGCGAACGCTGGGAATTGATCCAAGCCCCTGAACGTTCGCCACCGAATCCCGATCGAGAAAAACGAGGCGGGGGATCGCTACTTCGTAGGAACTCGATCTGTTCTGCGTTGTTAGAAGCGCAAAGGGTGCGGCGCGCACCTTTGCACCAACCAGGAATTATTTCGCGCCGCACTCCGTTTTGCGCTGAGTTCCTCGAAAACACGTACAAAACCAAAGCCCGTGGCGAGTCGGGATCATGGCGCGATACCACTACAACGGGACGGGTCTTTGCCGCGAGCCCCAGGTCTGCCAGCCACACATCACTTGGATGGGCGCT
>JBDTAT010000421.1:0-2531 GCA_039924505.1 Bryobacteraceae bacterium | reverse complement strand
GCGCCTGCGACATCTGCCCAGCGGGCGGTAAATCGCGAAACTGTCTCCGCACGATATATCTGCTCGCCGCCATGCAGGGCGCAGCCAGCGAAGCGCAGCGTGTCCGCGACATTTGAAAACACTCCGGCATGGCCGCTCACGCCGCCGAGCACGAAGCAGTTGTCATCATGCACCTCACCTTGCAGCATTCGATGGCGAAGGAGATCATCCATCCCGGTCGGCGGAATGGACGGCCTCAACTCTGTCGCAGGGCAATACATCGTGGACTCCATTGCGAGCGGGTCAAATATCCTGCGCTGGCAATAGCGATCCAGCGGTTCGCCGGCGAGCGTCTCCAACAGGTGCCCTAAAACAATAAATCCTATGTCGGAGTAGACGGTGTGCGTATCGGGCGGCGCTTCCAAAGGCATTTGCAGACATGCGTCGAGCAAAGCGGGCGCGGTCCGGCAGCGTTCAAACAGCCGCGCGTATGCAGGCAGGCCGGAAGAATGCGCCAGCAACATCCGAGCCGAGATCGTGCGCCTCCGGCCATCCGCCGCGTCATCCCGAAGAAACTCGGGAATCCGTTCGGCAATCGGCTCGTCCAGGTCGAGCTGGCCGCGTTCCCACACCAGCATCGCCATCGCCGTCGTCGCCAGCACTTTACTGACGCTTGCCATGTCGAAGATCGTCCGGGGCAGCACCGGAGGAGCGTCTGCTTCATAGGTAAACCGGCCCGCGGATTCCATCGCCAGAACTTGCCCGCGCAGCAGAACACCATAGGCTGCACCAGGGAAAGCGCGGTCAGTGATGGCTTCGGTCAGCAACGCGTGAGCAGCAGGGAAGCGGGGCATAAGAGATGAACCTAGCGACGCTCGGCGTGTTTTGGTTGCAAGTGCATGTCGGCGAAGTTCAGGTACTGCGCCCAGTCGTAGGGAGTGATGTCATGTCCGCCCGTTCGAACGTGGTAACCAATCTGGCCCATCACGGGATGGTCCACTGCGGGCCAACGCGCGGTTGGCAATCCATCCGTCCCCAGCAATTTGTACACGGGCGTTGCCGCCACGGCGGAGAGGAACTCGCCCTCCGGATCGGCCCAATGATCGTCAATGGCGCTGGCAATGTATACCGGGCGCGGGGCGATCATGGCAATCACCATGTGCTGATCGAAGGGCAGAGTGCGGTCCCGATCGTTGTACTTTTTGAAGTTGTCGCAGAACCAATATGGAAAGTGCGTATTCAAGTCGCGGATGGTTTCGCCCTGGTCTCGACGGAAGAGTTTCGCCCCTCCCGCGCCGGAATCGTCGCTGATGGCAAGCGCGAAGCGCGGGTCCGTGGCGCTCGCCCAGAGGGCCGCCTTGCCCAGGCGCGACCAGCCAAAGACCGCTACCCTCGTGGCGTCGACGCCGCGGTCGGTCTCCAGGTAATCCATCACGCGGCTCAGCGCCCATGCCCATGCGCCGATGGTGGAGAAGTTGTCGCCGCGCCCTTGCAGCCGCGGATAGTAAACCTTCAGGCTGTCCTTGTAGCTGCCGATAAAGTCCGGATCGATGTCGGCGCGAAACACTGTGGCCAGCCCGTATCCGCGTTTCAGGATGGCATCGATCGGCCATTTCTCCCGGTCAATGCCTCTGCATTCAGCCGTGGCCCGATGGTCCTTCAGGCAAAGGGCGGTCTCCGGATCCGGCGGATGGTTCGCCGTGATTTGAGTCCAGCCGGAAGAAATCAAAATGCCGGGGTCGGCATTGATGGTCTCATTGCCCCAAAAATTAAATCCCAGAAAAATCGGTGGGTGGACCACATGGTTCGGGGTGTACAGAAGAAGATGAAGCCGCGGCCCATCGGATTTTCCGTTGAGCAGGATCGTGACCTGTTTGCGGGTCGCCACGCCGCCAAGGGCGTTCTTGGTATCGTCCACAACCACAAAGCGCATGGATTCGGGCCGGGGCGGCGCTTCCCCGTACATTTGCTCAGTCAAAAGCTTCCGCAGTTCCGCCTTGCGTGCGGCCCACTGGGCCGGCGCGGTGACCCTGGCTCCATCGCTCATGGTCAGCACGTCCGGCAGTCCTGCCGGTAGTGGGAAGGAAGAAGGGGCGTGTTGAGCGGAGCACGGCACAGATGCAAGCAATATAACAATAGCGGCGGCGATGCAACGTGAAACCAGGCTATCGAGGCACGAGGAAACATCGGCGAGCGGCATATGCTGAGATTTACACGGGAGTCCCTGGAGAACAACATTTTTCGGAGAACAGATTAAGATATTAGTAGAGGTTTTAATTTCTTGCAGCCCACCGCTCCGGAACGCCTTCCAGATTCGAAGACAGACGATGCGAAGCCAAGGCACTCGGTCACCCTTTCGGCCTGGCTCCGGGACTTGTTGTTTGCGGTCGGCATTTCATTCCTGATCATCACCTTTCTGTATCAACCGGTGCGGGTGGAAGGCACCAGCATGATGCCGGAGCTGCAGGACCAGGAACGCCTCTTCATCAATAAAGTTGAGTATCGCTTTGAGCCGATTCATCGCGGCGACGTGATTGTGTTTCACTATCCGC
>JBDTAT010000420.1:0-6604 GCA_039924505.1 Bryobacteraceae bacterium | reverse complement strand
CGATCCGAACATCTCCAATCCGAACGCGAGCGGGTGGTTCAATACGGCGGCCTTCGCGCCTCCGGCGGCCTACACATTCGGGAATCTGGGCCGGTATGCGATGCGATCGTCGACGTTCTGGAACATCGACTTCTCGATTTTCAAGGAGTTCAAAATCCACGAGAATCTGGCCGTCGATCTCCGGTTGGAATCGTTCAACCTGCCGAATACTGTGATTCTCGGCGTTCCCAACGGGAACGTGTTGGATCCGAATTTCTCCAAGATCACGGGCACCGCGAACGCGCCAAGGTCGCTGCAACTCGGCCTCAAGGTTATCTTCTGACGGGCACCGCTATATGAGATGATGCGAGCAGAAGTGCGCTCATCGTCTATAACAATCCGGTGTTTTCACCATGCGGCATGCATTCTTGGGGCTGCGGTGTGTGGCTTCGCGCAACCCCGGGCGTGCGATCCTCCGAAAGAGTTGGATGCGCAGCGGACTGGAAAGCCTCCGGCCCAATCAAGCAACATCCTGGGGGCTTGGTTCGCGCAGCACGGAAATAACCGTTGCGCAGTTTCCGCCTTTGAATCCGCGTTGCGAGCCGATCCGAATTCAAGCGAGGCGCGCTACAACCTTGGCCTGGCTCTCCTTGAGGACGGGCAATCGCGGCAGGCCGTGAAGGAACTCGAGGTCGCGGCGAAGCAGACTCCGGATTCTCTTGCGGCGCACTTGGCTCTGGGCATGGCGTTGGCGGAGACCGGCGACCTGTCTGCCGCGGAGGCGCAGCACCGCGCGGCACTCAAGCTGGATCCGAAATCCGCGGCCGCTCTGCATCAATTGGGCGAAGTATTGCGGCGCCAAAAGCGCTACACTGCGGCCATCACGTATCTGCGCCGGGCGTCGGAGCTGGAGCCGGATGGCGTTATGCACAAGGTGGCTTTGGCCGAAGCGCTCTACGACAACGGGAGCGCCGAGGAAGCGATTCAAACACTACAGAGGACGGTGGCCGCACAGCCCGGCTCCGCACTCGCGCAATCGAATCTCGGCGCCTTGTTCGGCCGCTTGAAACGCTACGACGAGGCGGTCGATCACTTCCGCGCGGCGATCGCGGCGGATCCATCCGACGACGTCACGCGCCTTTCATTGGCCAAGGCCTTAATCGGCCTGGACCGCCAAGCAGACGCGTTGCCGGTGTTGAACGATGCGCTCCAACATAAGCCTCTCGATCCGGAAGGGCGCTATCTCCGCGGACTCGCCTACCGCGGAGTTGCCGAGTACGAGAAGGCGGCAGCCGATCTGCGGATTGCGGTGCGGGAGAACCCTCAGCACTACCCGTCGCAGTACAACTTGGGGTTCGCGCTGGCTCGCGTTGGAAAATTCGAGGAAGCCCGGGAGCACCTGGAGACTGCCCGCCGGCTTCAACCCGATTCAGAAGAGGCGCAATTCCAACTCGCCCATGTGCTGCGGCGTCTCCAGCAGAACGACGCGGCGCAGAAGGAACTGGCCCGGTTCGAGCAACGCAAGAAACAGGATCAACTCGACGATATCGCCAGCTCCACGGCAAGCCGCGCCAATCAGGCGTTGCTAGAAGGCGATCCCGGAGCGGCGATTGACGGATACCGGCAGGCTTTGAAGCTCGATCCGAGTAACGCCAAGACGTATTACAACCTGGCTCTGGCGCAAGAAAAGCTCGCCGACCATTCCGCCGCGATAGCTTCGCTGGAGAAATCCGTGGCGCTAGACCCCAAGTTTGCCGCCGCGCGCAATCAACTTGGATTGGCCTATTTGGGGCTGGGCAGGAACCAGGACGCGGAGCGGCAATTCAGCGCCGCTCTGGCAAACGATCCTCAATGCGCGGAATGCCAGAACGATCTGGGAGTGCTGTACGGTCAGCTTGGCGACTCGCGCCGCGCCGAGGCATTGTTCCGGCAGGCAATCGAGAATAGCCCGGGCTATTCGCAGGCTCGGGTGAATCTGGCTTTGATGCTGGCGGGCCGCGGCGACTTCGGCGATGCACGCCAGGAGTTGGATCGCGCTCTGGCAACCGCTCCGGACAACATCAAGGCCTTGACCGCCCTGGGAATGGTTCAGGGCCGCACCGCCGACCTGGCTGCTGTCGAGACGTTCCGCAAGGTGGCGGCGCTCGATCCCCAGTCGCCCGAAGCGCATCTGAACCTTGGCATGGCGATGGCGGATCAATACCAAAAAGACGCCGCGCTCGCCGAGTTCGCCGAAGCGGTGAAGCTGGCTCCAAACGATGCGGCCCCCCATTACAACAAGGGGCGGATCCTCGGCGAACTCGGCCGCTATGAAGAGGCGTTGCCCGAACTCAAACAGGCGTGCAAGCTGGATAGTAGGGTGCCCGACGCCTGGTACCGGCTCGGCATCGCGGAGCGCAAACTGCAGCGCTATGATGAGGCCGTGCAGGCCCTCCGTCAGGCTGCGCGGCTCGCTCCGCAAAACGCGGACGCTGCTTACTTACTCGGGCAATCCCTGCGAAGCGCCGGTAAGAACGAGGAGGCTGTCGCCGCATGGAAAGCCACGCTAGAGATCGACCCCAATCATTCGCAAGCGCTGTACAGCCTGCTCCGCGCTCTAGCCAAGACGAATCCCGAACAGTCCAAGCAGTACGAAGCGCGCTTCACGTCGCTGCAGGAACAAGGCGGACGGACAGAACGGGCCCAGACATTGAGCAATTTCGCGATCGCATCCGCAAAGGACGGGAAATGGGACGAGGCGATCGCCAAACTCCGCGAGGCCATTCAAGTCTGCGGCGCCTGCCCGACGCTGCCAATGCTTCACAGAAACCTGGGGTTGACGGAATGCCAGGCGGGGCGTTTTGAGGACGGCGAAAAGGATCTTCGCCTGGCGCTTAAGGATCTGCCCGGCGATCCCGAGATCGTGAAGGCGCTGGAAATTCTCGCGAACCTGCGATCCAGGGGGCGATGAGAAACGCTACCGCGGTTCCTGGATCTTCAGAATCTGGTCCGCTGCGACGTTTTCGAGCCTCTGTGTTTTACCGCTGGGCCAGGTTATCTCCAGTAGTCTGGCTTTCTTGCCGCGGCCGAGTCCGAAGTGAACGCGCTTGTCGTTCGAGGATAGACAACTGGATCCGGCGGTGACCATGGCGTACTGCTGCGCTCCAGACTCTTAAACGAGCCGTAACTGCGCGCCAATTCCGTCGCGGTTGCTGCGCGCGCCGATCGTGTCGATGAGCAGCCAATGGTTTCCGCCCACCCGCCGATTTTCGAGAATAACCGCCGGACCATTGTTGCAGTTGACGACGATGTCCACCCATCCATCGTTGTTCAAGTCCCCGAAGGCAACTCCGCGGGCCGCCAGCCGCTTCCGGAACACCGGTCCCGCGGCTGCCGACACGTCGACGAACCGGCCGTTTACGTTCCGCATCAACAGCGGCGGTTCCAGATAGCGCACCTGCGGCAGCGTCAATTGAATATTGTCCATCACATGGCCTTGGCCGACGAATAGATCCTTCCAACCGTCGTTGTCGTAATCCAGGAACTTCGATCCCCAACCCGAGTGCAGCATGCTCGCCGCACCCACGCCAACTGAGTCCGAAACGTACTCGAATGCCCCCTTCCCGTTATGGAAAAGCGAGTAGCGCTGCGTAGCCAGCGCATTTACGAACAGATCCGGCCAGCCGTCGTTATCGTAGTCGGCGAAATCCGTGCCCATTCCCGAAAAACTGCGGCCGTCTGAATCGTAAGCGGCGCCCCTGTCGAACGCGACTTCCGCAAAAGTGCCATCGCCGCGATTGCGAAACAGTTGCTGCGGCGCCGAATCGTTGGCCACAAACACGTCGGGCCAACCGTCGCGGTCGAAGTCGTTCATGGCGATCCCGAGACCCTTTCCGGGATACCGGGCGATCCGAGTCTGGTTGGAAACGTCCTTGAAACCTTTCTTGCCTTCGTTGTGAAACACCCGATAGGTAATTGGCTGGAATTGGTCTGGATGGCAGTAGGCGCGCAGTCCGGGCTTGCGCTCTCCGCACCAGATGTCCATCGAAAAGTCCCACTTCACATAACGCGTCACAAACAAGTCGAGCAGTCCATCACGGTCGTAATCGATAAAAAGCGCGCCCGTGGACCATCCGCCGCCCCCAACACCCGCCTGCGCCGTCACGTCCGTGAAGGTTCCATCCCCGTTGTTGTGATACAGAATATTGCCATTGAGGTTGGTAACGTAGAGATCGGTGTGTCCATCATTGTCGTAGTCCGCGGCAGCCACGCCCATTCCGTATCCCACGCCACGCACACCCGCCTTTTCCGTGACGTCGGTGAATGTTCCATTGCCGTTGTTGCGGTACAGCCGGTTCCAGAATCTGGGAGCTGACTTGTCAGGCAGCGCGCCAGCGGGCATAGGATCGCTGAGCGACGCTCCGTTGACGAGGAAGATGTCCAGCAGTCCGTCACCGTCGTAGTCAAAGACGGCCACGCCGCCGGTCATGGACTCAATCAAATACTTGCGGGAAGTGGGGCTCGACTGGTTGATGAAACGCACCCTGGAGCGTTCGGTCACATCCGCGAAGAGCGCCGGCGGGGTCGACTGTGCGCGAGTGAAAAGCACCGCGGCGCCACCGAAACCGATCCAAAGTGCAATCCAAACGACGCGGCCGATCATCGCAGGTATCAGGGTATCAAACAGCCGGCTTCGAGCGGGAGCCGTCGAAAACGGTTACTTCCTGGCGATAATCCTTCCGCTTGACAGCATCCCGCGATATTGAAATAATTCAGCAAACTTCGGCGGGAGTGACGCGCCGACGAGCAGGGTTTGCCTAGAGGGGGGAGTTATGCAACTTCGTCATCGAGCGCTGCCTATTATTGCCATCCTGGCGCTTTCCGGAGCCGCCTTTGCCCAGTTGGATACGGCTACAATTACCGGCACCGTGACCGACACCTCCGGCGCTCTGGTTCCGGCCGTGCGGATTACGGTGGTGCAGACGGACACGAATTTCCGGTTCACGTCGCTTACCAACGCGCAGGGAATTTACCGCATTCAATCGTTGCAGCCCGGGCCCTACGCCCTCACTTTCGAGGCGAATGGATTTAAGCGCGCGGTCCGCGAAGGTATCAATCTGCGCACTGGAGACGTGCTGCCGGTCAACGTGACACTGGAAGTTGGGGCGTTGACGGAGTCGGTAAAAGTGACTGCGGAAGGCACGCTGCTCGAAACGGAGACGTCGTCTTCGGGCACCGTCACCGAAGGCGACACGCTGTACAAAATGCCCTTGTACCAACGCGCTATCACGGGTTCCATGACGGTGATGCCCGGGTTGACGACGCTCACGACCGGGGGCACCTCCGGTTTGAGCGCTTACAACGTCGGTGGCCAGCGCAACACAGGGACAGCGATGTTCGAGGACGGTGTGTTTGGCGTCGATCCAATCGCCAACAGCTTGACGACGATCAAGCCAATCGAGAATTCGGTGGAGGAGGTCAAAGTTCTGACGGGAACTCTGCCCGCCGAGTACGGCCACACCACCAGCGGCGTCATCACCACGGTAAAGAAGAGCGGCACGAACGAATTCCACGGGATGGCTTCCGACTACGGCCGTACGCGGAGAATGACGCACCGCCAATTTTTCAATTTGTACACAGCCTCGCAACCGCAAGTAGGGAACCCGAACGGCGTTCCGTCCTGGTTCATGCAACCGGATGCGAACGTCAGCGGCCCGGTCTTCATCCCGAAAGTCTACGATGGCCGGAATAAAACGTTCTTCTTTTTTGGATACCAGAAATTGATCGAGAAGAAAACCCAGGCGTACACCAGCCAGACGCCCACGCCGGACGAGCTGCACGGGGACTTCAACTTCGGCGGCCTCGGTCAAGCTCTCTACGATCCTCTGACAACGCGCCAGAATCCGGATGGGACTTGGAGCCGCGACCCGTTTCCGGGTAAATCGGTTCCACTCAGCCGGCTGGATCCTGTGTCGGCCAAGATCATTGGAATGAATCCTTGGCGGCCGCCGAATATGCCGGGATCTTTCAGCAGCACCGGTCCGGTAAGCAATTTCACCTACGATCCGCCGTCGCGCACGTTTTATGAAGACTATTCGACGCGGATCGACCAACAGTTCAGCTCCAACTTCAAGATGTATGGCAGTTACACCTATAACCATCAAAATGGTTTGGAGCATCCGACGAGCGTGCAGATTCCAGCCTTTGACGGAACGACGGGATACAACACGCCCTTCACCGAACAAAACGTGTCCGTGGGGGCTACTTATATTCTGAGTCCAACCACGCTCAACGACGCGCGAGTTGGTTTTTACCGGGCGCGGAACGACACCTTCACGCCGTCTTTCGGCCAGAACTGGGGATCGCAATTGGGCATTCCGAACATCAGTCCGGCGCTGATGCCGGCGTTCAGCGCAACCGCCCTCGGCATGGGATCCTATACAGTCGCCCCCGACTACGCGCAATTGTACGGACTCACCGTTACCGGCCCGTCGAGAAACATACGGCAAAATCTTTCGTTCCGCGACGACTTCAGCAAGATCCACGGATCGCACGCCTTCAAAATGGGATACGACGTCCTGTTCTTCACGGCCAATTATTTGCAAATAGGCCAGCCCAGCGGAATCTTCCAATTCGACACAATGAC
>JBDTAT010000419.1:0-3079 GCA_039924505.1 Bryobacteraceae bacterium | reverse complement strand
GATCGATGGCGCGTTCGATTTGATCGCCCGCAGCGGTTGCGCATGGCGCTGCGGCCAGGGACGCCCAGATGGCGAAACGTGGAACCAGCCGCGGAAAATCCACATGCCGCCGTTCACGGCCGCGCTGTTCCGGCGCGACCTATTCAATCGCGTTGGACTGCTCGATGAGCGCTTTGAGAGCTACCTGGAGGACGTCGATTTTGGATTGCGCTGCGCCTCGCAAGGACTGGGCGGCGTCTATGCGCCGGATGCGGTCGCGTATCATGAGGGTAGTGCGACGCTGGGGGAGTGGAATCCCGACACAGTGCGCCGCCTGTCCCGCAATCAAGTATGGTTGGTCGCAAAGCATTTCCGCGGCGATCCACTGTGGCCGGTTTTGGCAGGCCAATTGCTCTGGGCCTTCGTAGCTTTCCGGCATGGCGGAGCGGTGGCATGGTGCCGTGGTAAATGGCAGGGACTCCACGACTTCAGTAAAGTGCGGCGCGAGGGCGCCGGCGGGGAGCGGCTGCCGCTGGGATTTCTGCGCGAGAGCGAACGGGGAATTTGGTACTTGCAAAACCACACTGGATTTGATTTATACTGGCGAATCTACTTCTGGCTGGCGCCATCAGGCCGGGGCAAGGCAATGGACAGGTGATGGACCGATTCGAAACCAGTACGGGCGTGGTTATCGTTACGCACAACTCTAGCGAAGTAATCGGGGATTGTCTCGATGCGCTCGGCGGGTTGCGCGTGGTGGTGGTGGACAATGCCTCGGCGGACGATACCGTGGCGCGGGCCTCCGGCCGGCTGCACGTCGCTGTAATCGCGAATCTCGAAAACCGTGGCTTCGCAGGAGGCGTGAATCAGGGTATCGCGGCGCTCGATTGTGACCTTATCTTGATACTGAATCCCGACGCGGTGATTGTAAGTCCGTTGGAATCACTCGCCGCGGCTTGCCGCGAATTCGGTCTGGCAGCCGGCCGGTTGATCGATGCCGGTGGCCAGACGCAAGTCGGATTCACCATCCGGCGCTTCCCCACGCCGCTGACTCTGACCTTCGAAGTCCTGGGTGTAAATTCCATCTGGCCGGGTAATCCGGTGAACCGGCGGTATCGTTATCTTGATCGCGACGCTTTGCGGGCAGGCCCGGTGGAGCAGCCGGCGGGCGCGTTTTTAATGTTGCGGCGCGACGTATGGCGTGAAGCCGGAGGTCTGGATGAGAGTTTTTACCCGGTTTGGTTCGAGGATGTAGATTTTTGCCTGCGCGCCCGTCAGTTGGGGATTGTGGGGCAGTACGTTCCCGAGGTGGTGGCGCGTCATGTAGGCGGCCATTCGGTGGGCCAAATTCCGGAGGCGTGCCGACCCATCTATTGGTATGTTAGCCTTCTAAGGTATGCCTTTAAGCACTTCTCAACGGTCCAGGCGAGAGGAATAGCAGTCGCCGTAATTCTCGGCGCCATTCCTCGCGCGGTATTGGGGATTGTTCTGGAACGGAATTTGAAGCCGCTTGGAGTTTATTTGAAAGTTGTACGGCTCGGAGGCCAATGCGCGTTTGCAATCCGGGCCAGCCGGTTCGACCGCGTGAAAGAGCGCGGAAGAACGGTCGCGCTTGCCGCCACTGGCGGGCGGCAGGTAAAAGTGCAAAATAACGAAGCAGGCGAACCTCACTTGCATGGCCTATAACGATCCGGTTTCCGTCACGATAGTGACCTACAACAGCGGGCGATTCATTAAACGTTGCCTGGAGTCCGTACTGGCGCAGAAGTACCCGAACACGGAAATCATCGTCGTCGACAACGCCTCTACCGACGGGACCGTGGACATTTTGGAACAATTTGAGGACCGTTTCCAAATTGTTTACAACAGCGAGAACATCGGCTTCGCGGCCGCGCAGAACCAGGCGATTCAGCTTTCGAGCGGCGACTGGGTGCTGACGCTGAATCCCGACGTGCTCCTTTTGCCGAACTTCATTCAGGCGCTGGTGGACGCCGGACATATCGATCCCAAGGTGGGAACGGTCTGCGGCAAACTGCTGACGATTCTGGCGACCTTCGATCTGCCGGAAAAGCAGTTGGTGGATTCCACCGGCATTTACTTCACGCCGATGCTCCGCCATTTGGATCGCGGCAGCCAGGAGGTGGACAACGGTCACTATCTGAACTACGAATACGTATTCGGCGCCACCGCCGCAGCCGCCTTATACCGGCGCAAGATGATTGAGGACGCCGCCATCGACGGCGAGTTTTTCGATCCAGACTTTTTTGTTTACCGCGAGGATGCCGACGTCGCCTGGCGCGGTCAACTGCTGGGCTGGCGCTGCATCTACACGCCGCATTCGCGCGGGTATCACGTGCGCAATGTGCTGCCGGGCAACCGGCGCGCGCTGCCGCCGGCCATCAACATGCACTCGGTGAAGAACCGATTCCTGATGCGCATGAAAAACATGACCGGAGATCTGTACCGGCGCAATTGGGTATCAATCACGGCGCGTGATCTGGTGGTTTTCGGGTGCTGCCTGGTGCGCGAACACTCCTCGTTAAAGGCGTTCTGGTATCTGGGGGCAAATTGGCGGCGCGTGTTGGCCAAGCGCCAGGAGATCATGAAGCGCCGCCGCGTGAACGACGAATATATGGCCAGTTGGTTTTCCTACCAGCCCATCAGCCATCCGGCGCCCAAGCCCCCGGCCAAACTGATGGCCAAGTCCAAAGCCGCCCGCGGCTGAATCCGGAGGCCGTCCGTCTGAAGTTTGCCATCCTGGGCACGCGCGGCATTCCCGCCCGATACGGCGGCTTCGAGACGTTCGCCGAGGAACTTTCCACACGCTTGGTAGCGCGCGGGCATCAGGTTATCGTCTATTGCCGGGCGCGCCATCCGGAGCCGCGCTATCGCGGGGTTTCGCTCGTCTACCTGCCCACCATCCGCCACAAATATTTCGAGACCGTCGTACACACGTTTCTTTCCACTCTGCACTTGCTCGGGCAGCACGCCGACGCGGCGTTGTATTGCAACGCGGCGAACGCAATTTTCACCTGGATGCCGCGCGCGGCCGGGATTCCAGTGGCGCTCAACGTCGATGGACTGGAGCGAAACCGGAAGA
>JBDTAT010000418.1:0-6969 GCA_039924505.1 Bryobacteraceae bacterium | reverse complement strand
ATTCACGGCCGTCTTCACCATGTCCTTCGGGACCGTGAACTGAATCAGGCCATTGCCGGTAAAATCGGCGGGCGGTTTCTTGCCGTCCAGCACTGCCAGTCCCACCCAGTCCGTGCCGTTCCAGTATTCCCATGCAACTTCATGCGCCAAAGGCGTGGTCGAGGACGCGGTGACCTGTTCGAGCGGCGTATCGGATTTCGCGATGGCGATGGAGACGTGGGCGCCGGGCTTGGCGAAGATCTCCTCGCTGGAAAAATAAAACGCGTCGCCCGGCTGCGGCTGATGGTCGAATGGATAAAACGCCTTGGTTAGATCCAGCTTCGTCGCGCCGGATAGCGCATTGTCCGGCAGAATGCCGCTTTGTGGATTGCCCGGATCGTCGTCGTTCAGAGTCTGCTGAATGAAACTGCTCAGCCGGATGCGGTCCACTTGCGGGAGAACGATAGCGGGATCGGCGGGCAGTGTATCCGTCAGCGAGCCGCGAATCCAGAACGCCTGTATCCCGTTCACAGACGTCTGCGCCGCCATCGCACAGCCGGCTTGCAGACGGAAAGTTCCGGAGCGGGTCAGGCCGAGCGTGCTGTCGAGCGTCGGCTCAATAACGCCGGCGCACGCTGGATTCATGCCCTTGAATCCGCGCCACACCTGGCCGTCCCAATATTCCCAGCGCAACTGCAGCGGGTTGGGGCTGGTTTGTGTCAGTTCAAACTCAACGTCGATTTCCACCGAACCGGTCAGGGCCAGCAGCGTGTTATGCGCCAGATAAAGCGTGTGCTGAGTCGGCTGGAGCCGCAGATGATCGAATAACGTAACCGGCGTGTTCGCCGCGAGCGCAGCGGAATGGTCCAGATACTCATCCCGGCCCGGCCACAGGCTCACCACCTGCGCGAGATTCGCCGCCATCACCCCGGCCGCCTGCTCCGTTTCAAACACAATCTGATCGGAGCTGCCGGGAGGCGGCGGCGCGGCCACCTGCGTCGCCGCGGGCGCGTTGCTGTCGGCTGCTCCGGGCGTGATCTTAAACGCCAGCGGCGCGCGCGCCGATTGCGCCGGAACCAGACCCATGCCCAGCAGATCGAAGAACGCCAGCCGGTTCTTCTCCGGCGCCTGATTCAAGCGCTGCACCACAACTTGCAGGAATCGCGCGAAGATCCACGCCAAACCGTTGCCGGCCGTTTTGTCCGCGGGAATCCACTCCGGCACGTAGCCGGCGTGGCGCGCAAGAACCTCGCTCGCGATCTCCGGAAGATCCCGCGTATCGGATGGAGCTGGTGCGTTCTGGATCATCCTACCGGCCCCTCCTGCAGGAAGAACGGATACACCAGATTGAATTGCGAGTTGGTGACTCGCACCCGGTAGACCATTTCGATCAGCAGTTTGTTGTGTTCGGTGGAATCGGCGGTGACGTTGACGCTAAGAATATCGATGCGCGGCTCCCACGCGATCAGCGACTCCTGCACGCGCGTTTTCACCAGGTTCATCGTGGTGGCGTCCAGCGGCTCAAACACAAATTGGCTAAGCCCGGCGCCGAAATCGGGACGCATGACGCGCTCACCCGGATCGGTGCCGAGGATGATTCGAATCGATTGGCGAATGTCTTCCTCATACTGAACCAGCGCGATGTGCCCGTCCCGCTCCACGCAGGGAGCGAACGCCCATCCGACTCCCAGGAATGCTTTCGATGGATCGGGCGTGTTCATTGGCATTATCCGATTACGACCGTGGGGCAGCCCATCGCAATCATGTTGGGCGGTCCGCACTCCACTACCAAGTCGCCCTGCCGCGCAGCGGGAAGGTTGTCGATCAGCACCGTGACGCTGCCCATCGCCACCACCCCGGACACATGCGGCACCACGCCGGTCACTAGCGGACAGGCGTGCAGGTCCGTTTCGGCGCGCCAGGCAGGCTGTCCGCCGATAAGCACGTCGATGCTCCCCGGCCCCGGGCCAAGCGGCGTCCCGTGGCTGGTGGGGTCTCCCGTGCGTGCGGCCAGTGGCATGATCTTTCTCCCTCTCCGTAGTTCCTGTCAGTTGATCTTTACCAGCGCGCCCGAAATCGTGCAGATCCCCGTGGCTTTCAGTCCCGCCGTGGCAGTCGCCTGAATGTCCACCTGCAGACCTTGCAGGCTGATTTTGCCGGCCGGGGCTTTCAGCGCGATGTCGCCGCCCAGCACCTCCATGGTGATAGCCGGCGGCACGGCTACCATGTCGAGCGTGATGCTCATCGTGCCCGCCGTAGTGCTGATCTTGATCTTCTTGGGATCGATGACCACCGTCTGTTTGGTGCTGCTGGTGATGGTGATGGATTGCAGCGCATCGTCGAATTCAACCTCGTGTCCCAAGCCGCCGGCGAGGCCGGTCTTGATGATGCGTTTCGTCATGAAATCCGTTGGGATGGCCGTGGGCGGGCGATCTATCGTGTTCCACAGTCCGCCGAGCACGTAGGCGTCCCGCTGGTCGTTTTCGTTGAACGCCACCAGAACTTCGTCTTTGATCTGCGGCAGCCACATAAAGCCCCGGCTGGACCCGCCCCCCACCGACACCATCCGTGCCCACACTTCAAACGCCGGAAGCGAAGGGATTCTCACCTGCACTTTGCCTTCGAGTAGAAGATTCAAGTTGTCCGTCACGACGCCCGGCGCGATGGAGTATCCCTGACCCTTGCGTGTCTCCCCCGACGCTAGTTGTTCCACGAAACTGGATGGCATTATCTGCTCCTTTACCCGATGTTTTGTCCCTGCACGCGCAGCAGGCCGCCCGGTCCTTTGGGCACCGGAATCGATCCGAACCACACTTCCTTGCGCGCTTGAAAACTGGTGCGGTAGCCGCCGCTATCGAACGCATGCGTGGCTTGCGTGATCCGGTACAGACCGCTGAACTGGCTGCCCAGGCCCTGCAGATTGATCACCCGGGCCGCCTTGATCCGGGGGTCGCCGATGGTCGAGCCCGATCCCGTCAGGCGGTTGTTCAATTTCGGCAGCAACTCCGCCAGTACTTCCTGAACCGCGGTCGGGAAACTGGTGGGCTTTATCGAAACCGTCTTCGCGGCCTTGGTTCCCAGCAGTGTGTCGAGATTTCCGATGCCCGGGTAGATCGCCAGGTTGATGGCGGCGCGATCGAAATCCCAACCGACGACGATCACGAACTCCATTTTCAGAGGCGCCACCCATACGCGCGCCGAGACGCCGAAGATGTCGCCCACCGTGGTCAGGCGCGGCGTGAAATCCATCAGCGACTGGCCCCACGTCAGCGTCAGGCTGGGCGAATAGTCCTGGATCAGAAACTGAAAGCGCAGCATGTAGCCGCGCGGTTCCATGGTGTGGTCGATATAAATTTCCCATCCGTTCTGGCGCCCGATGGTGGAGAGAAAATCGAAATCGCTTTCCGATTCCTGCTGGCGCACGCTTTTTTGCATCAGCCCGGGCACGTTAAGATACGTCGCCACCGTCATCACCACCGACAGCGCTCCTCCCACCGGATCGGGCACCGGAATCAACAGATTCGAGCCGGCGACAATGGCCCCGATGGCAATATCGGGAATTGGGAAATTGTCCATCTTGGGGATTTTGACGTAGAAGGCGCGGTCCACCTTCCCGTGCGTGAGCCGCTGGAGAAAATCCTGCGCGATCACCTTGATAGTCGGCATTCCGCCGGAAGGGAAGCTTGGCTCGACGCCGGTAATCTCGCCGACGAACACCTCTTCTAAAGGATCCGGAGCGTAGCCGATCGAAAGCTTGAATCCGTTGTCGACTTGCAGCAGAGGATGGTCCAGCCACTGCAGGTTCGGATTCGCAAACACGACTTCGACGCGATCGGCGCCCTCCATGCCGTCCTGATAATTTACGCTGACGATGGATGCCGTCAGTGCGCCCGGCAGCGGATTGCCGTTGATGCGCACGACGGACTGCGGAGCGTAGGTGGGATATTGCGCCATGCTCTACCTCACCACCTGTCCCGTGGATGGATCGACAAACGGCAGCGGCGGGATGCGCAGCAACTGTCCCGGTGCGATCGCGCGCGGATCGTCGATATCGTTGGCGATGGCGATCGGCCGCCACGCCAGCGGATCGCCGTATAGGACGCCGGCGATGCCGCTCAACGTCTCGCCGCGCGTAACGATATGCGCCTTGCTGAAGTCCGCCGTCTGGCGATTGACTTCTTTGGCTTCCGTGGCCGGGTCGACGAATTCGTTGAAGGTGACCGTGAGGCGCGCCCGCGTCGGGCGGCCGTCGTCGAGGAACCGGATGAACTTCTGCCCCACCTTCGCCAGCACGCAACGGAATTGCAACGACGCCCACGACACGCGCAGTATCGGAGGAGCGTGCAGGGTGGAATCGATGTCCAAAAGCTGTACGACTTTCTGGGTCTCATCGCGCACGTCGGCCGGAGGCTCGGTGGTGTCGAAGAACAACTCCATGTCGAGCGTGCGCATATTTCCATGCACGAACTGCAACAGCGGAGCGCTCAAGCCTGGAATCGCCTGCGCGGCAAAGTTGTTGTCCTTGTTCAGCGTGTACTCCTCGGGGTTGAACAGAACATCGAAGGATACCCCCGTGTATTCCACCGCGATGCGAGCCTTGGCCAGTCCCATGCCCTAAACCTTTCCCATCCGCTCGCGCCAGGCAATCATGCGGTTGTCGATCTGCCGGATCACCTGATCGGTAAGCTGCTCCACGTTCACCGTTGGCGCGGCCGGCGTTTTCAACCACGGCGCGGTATGGACCGTATCAAAGGAAAGTTTCGCGTCGCGTGCCTCTGCATACCCGTCTTGCGGAAGTGCTGGCGGCGCTGCGAACGCCGGGGACGGACGAGCCGGCGCGGCATCCACCCGGCGCAGCGTAATCGTCCCGGAAAGTTCGCGGACCTGTTCTTCCCGGCGCGTGGTTCTCCTGGTCCACTGCTCGCGCAGCATTGCCGATACCATCGAAACCGGTGCGGTGCCTTGCGCCACGGCGGCATCTTTCCTTGCCGGATCGCGGCGCGTCGGCGCGAAGATTGTCCTGATCGGCGCCGGAAGCGTGAGAACTCGAAGCGGCGGAATCGTGGGCCGAAGGACCGGCTGAGACGATCGACCGACCGCACTCTGCGCGAAACCTTCACGCCGCGCGGCGGGCGAAGCAGTGTGCTCTCTGTGTTGCGTCGTGTATCGAAGGGTAACGAGTCGAAGCGCGCTCGCATGAATCCCAATGACCACATGAATCCGCGGATTAACGTGAATGATGGATGCCGCAATCCTCCGGCTGATGAATGCACCCCGCCGGCCATGCCGCAGGAATCGCAGCGCCCCTAATCCCGGCGCCGCCGTGGATCGGAGTTGCTTGTGCCGGACAGACTGCGCCCACCTCAGCCACCGGCTGTGTATCGCCGAGGGCCGCCGCCATGTCCGCTGAATCGGGATCTTCATCGTCGTTTGTCCGTCGTCAAACCGGGGCTTCCTCTTCCGCCTGGCTCATGCGCTGGTTGATGGACGAGATCTCCTCCACCCAGCGGCGGCGTTCCTCATGCTCCAGGTTCAAAATCGCTTCCGGGGTCCAGTGAAAGTGGTACGCCACGAAGGCTACCTCCTGATAGAGCGATTTCAGGGGGTAGCCACGAATCCCCCCAGGCCGTTCAACTCCACCGAAAATGCGTTCGCGCATCTCGGGCACACCGCGTCCACGTTCGCGTTTCCGTTCCGGTTGATGCGGTTGTAAAACTCCTGCAGGTAAACCAGATCGGCCGAATACAGATTCTCGATCACCTTGGGATTGATCTGCCCCACGGAACCCAGGCGCACGATCACCCTCGACAGCAGGATCACCACCAGGTAGGCTTCATTCGCCTGAACCCGCGGATCTTTCAGCGGCAGAATCTCGTCGGCCGCCGTCGCCAGGCGCATCACGCCCTGCCGGTGCAGATTGCCTTCGGCGTCCGCGTAGCCCAGCGGCAACGTGAAATCAAACTCGGTTTGGAACATATATTCACCTCAGGCCCGTTCCACGCGCTCGCAACTGATCGTCAGGCTCTCGATGGCGATGTCGTTGCCTTTCGCGTTGAAGCTCGGTCCGTCCCATTTGCTCGGCCACGCGGTGAAGAAGTTCCAGCGCACTTTTTCGGTTCCCGTGTCGTCGCACAGCACTACGGAGCCGTTCTTGCGCTGCACTTGCCCCTTCACCGCCGCCATGTGCCAGTCGTAGAGCTCGTGCGAATCGGTGGAACCCCATTTCAATACAACGTCGGGGTAACTCACCTTCCCGGTCAGCTTGCGGACGGTGTTGACGTCGCCGCCCTCGCGGTATTCCACCGCCTCGACGTGCGACCCGATGCCGCTGCATTCGGTGAAGCCAGCCTGCTGAATCCCATCGATCTCCACGCGGAATCGAAAGCCTTTGTAGGGATCTACTCTTTGTGCCATTGCATTTCTCCTTGCAATTCTATTCGCTGACCGTCGCTCCGCCCGGCTGCTGAATGATCTGGAACACCACGAATTCAGCCGGCGGCGCGGGGTATAACTTCACCTCGATGATGAGCTGGCCCAGCGCCACCGTTTGCGGCGGATTCAGTTGGGCGTCTATCCGCACGCTGAAGCCCTGGTCCGGAGTGGCCCCCACCAACGCGCCTTCGCCCCACTGGACCGTGAGGAAGTCGGTCACCAGGCGCTTCACGGTTCCCCACAGCGTCAGGTTGTTGGGTTCGAACACCGCGAAACGCGTTCCGTCCCGCAGTGACATTTCGACGAAGCTGACGAATCGGCGCACGCTGTTGTAGCGCCATTGCGTCACATCGCTCGGCGCGATGGTGCGCGCGCCCCACACCAGGATTCCCCGGCCCGGGAATGCCCGGATGACGTCGATGCCTTTTTCGTTCAGAGGCCCCTGTTCGTCGTCGGTGAGAATTTGCTCCAGGTCCAGCGCCATCGTGATGGGTTCGTTGGCGGGAGCTTTGAATACGCCCCGCGTATTGTCGTTGTTGGCGAACACACCGGCCACGT